>JAAYUG010000035.1 GCA_012517825.1 Bacteroidales bacterium
TCTTCAGGAGTTTACTACCTGGCAGCTTATACATCTTTTATGCGAAGTCTTCCCCTTTCTTATATTGCATTCAAACCCCTGTTTATTTCCGCTCTGACGGATGACAATTTTACTGAATTCCAGGTGAGGGAGATTGTTGCATCAGAAGCGGAAGGCATAGTTCCGGAAGCTGGTAATTCACCTCGGGCCTCTGAAAAGACTGCAGTGAGAGGAACAACTGATATACATAAAGAAGCCTCTTCCATCGTCAACCTTTTTACGGAGAAGGACAGCATCGTTACCCGTGGATCACTGAGGGTACGGATCAATCCCGGAACCCTGCACCCAGGCGAAACTGCAAGAGTGTCAGTACGTATCGTTCGGAAGGTTCCTTTTTCGTTCATTCTTTCCGAAGGCACGAACAGTGCTGATATTGATTCTTCTGCGCAGGAAGTGGCTGAGGTTAAACTACCCCTGATCGGAGAACAGATACCGCCTGCATCTGCCGCACAGAGCACTGCCTGCAGGTATGTAACGGAGAATGAAGGATATTTGCTGAGCGGCACGGTGTCGAATCCGGTTACCGCTACCCCGCTCCGCAGCAAGCTGGTAACATTAACAGTGCCCGACAGTGTTCCATTCCTGGATTATTCCTTTACCGACTCCTCCGGAAGATTCTGTTTTGTGCTTTCTCCTGTCCTTGACAACCGGTCTCTATGTCTTCAGATGCTCGATGGTGATACCGTGCGGGAAAATATAAACTGGCAGATTGACAGCAAATGTTTACCGGTTGCTTCGGGCAAGGCAATGACAATTCGCTGGAACCAGGAACAAATCAAAGCCTGGGACGAAATCAGGTCTGTTGGACTTATCAACCTGGTCTATGCCCTGGATTCAGTGCCTGAGCATGAAAAAGTTACCTTACCCTTAAACAGGCCATTTTATTATACGGCCGACCGGAGAGTTGTTCCTGCCGACTTTTCTCCCCTTGACAATTTCAGAGAAGTGGCTGAGAATCTTCTTCTTTCTGTGCGCTACCGGAAAAAGGACGAAAATTATTTCATCCGGATACTGGAACCTGGCAGGCAGTCGTTCTGGCCTCCCGACCGCCGGATCCTTCTGAACGGGGTTTTCTATGATGACCTTGCTTCCCTTGCTGGCAAAGGTTCAAAGCAAATCCGTTACATCGACATTGTTAACCGCAGGCTGTTGTTTGGTGATCTTACGTTTAACGGGCTGCTGAGCCTGGTTACAACAGACGGAGAAATTCCTCCGTCATATCTTGCAAGACATGCATGCACGCTGGAAAACAAAGTCTATCTTCCCGGAAGGAGTTTCAATACGAGCAACGTTCCTGCATATCCCCTTCCGGACTTCCGGCTGGGATTGTATTGGAATCCCGATATCAGGATACATTCCGATAATGCGGAAGAATGGGTTGTACATGCTTCTGATATACCCGGTGCCTATCGGATCGAAGTCTGCGGCATTACATCATCGGGACGGAGAGTGGAAGTGTTTAAGGACATTGTCGTTCTGGAAAATGGAAGTCAACATGCTGAAAAATAATCTTCATTCAGATGAAAGCATGAAATGGTGCCGTATAATGGCAACATGTTTTTTGATCTGCATTCTTGGTACGCCTTATACTTCGGGGCAGGAGAGGAACTGTGCCTGCAGTGACAGCGCTTCCTTCGCTGCTGCCGTAAAGGAGAAACTCGTTGCGCATGCTTTCTGGTTTCCTTATGGCATGGATACCATGCAGTATTTCTCATACTGGATGCCGGGCGATATTCTTCTTGAAAGCGGCAAGGTGGTGAGGAATGAAAGCATACGGTACCACGGAATTATGGATGCACTTTTATGGTTCCGGTCATCGGACCATCAGACGGCTGTTATTGAGAAGGAACAGGTTGCAGGGTTCAATCTTTACAAAAAGGATGGATCCCTGTATGCCCGTTTCAGGAAAATGCGTCTGCGCAAGGAATTATCTTCCGATTCAGCTGATTTTTTCCTGCAGGTACTTACTGAAGGGCCTGTCAGCTTATATAAACTGAACAGGGTGGAACTTGTCCGGAATACAGGACGTATGGAAAAAAGTCCCAGGTATTATTTGTTATACAAGGATGAAATGAGCCTTTTCAGACCGGCCAGGCGCAACCTTCTCGACCGAATGGGAGAAGAAAAAGAACAGATGCGCCTCCTTCTCCGCAGAAACCATTTGTGGGTTTCTCAGGAGGAAAAGCTGATCAGGGCGCTGAACCTTTTTAATTCTGCAGTTGCCAAAAGCCAACCTTGATTTTCATTTCTGACCTGCTGAATCCGGGGTCGCGGAATTTTTCCTGACGCAACATTTCCGCGAAACAGTAACTACATAATTTTCTACGTATTTGTTATACCAGAGATATCCTGCACACAGGTCATCATGAATACCAATAACTCGTATATTATATTTTGATTTCCAGTATTTTGCCATGTCAGCAGACGGATTGTACCCGGTGTAAAAATACTTCAGTGTGCCTTTCTCAAGGTCAGCTGAGAATTTATCAAAAGCTTCTTTTTCGTTTTTCAACCGGCAATAATCGTTGCGTATTTTGTTTTCTCTGTAGCCTGAGCAGGAAAACAAAATAAACATGATGGCGACACTGGTAATGTGTCTCAGGAAAGAATTCATGAAAATCTGGAATAAATCAGTTTTATTTTCCTTCAAGAAGCCTGCCAATCTCTTCCATTTTCTTTTCCCGGGCCAGGTCGGCCGGAGTTTTGCCCTCGTTGTTCCTGATGGAAGGATCAGCGCCCTTTTCCAGCAGCATCTGTACAATGCGTGCGTGTCCATTAGCAGCAGCAAGATGAAGAGGAGTATTGCCATCTCCCTGCCTGGCATTTACATTGGCTCCCCGTTCGGCCAGCAGGGAGGCTACGTCACCGAATCCGGCTGCAACTGCTGAATGCAATGGTGTAACTTTGCTGTCATTTTTCGAGACGGCATTTATGTCCGATCCCTTTGTTACAAGATATTTGGCTACTTCGTAATGTCCGAACCAGGCCGCAAAATGCAATGCTGTGTAACCATCAGGTGAAAATTCAATCAGGTTGATTTTGTTTTTGGTAACATTTCTCTCAACTTCTCTCAATACTCCGGTAGCTGAGGCTTCAAAAATATCAAGATGCCGTTTGCGCACCACCAGTATTTCCAGAAGTTTGGAATAACGGTGGTAGGCAGCAAGCATCACCATGGAAATGCCTTCCGGGGTTACCGAATGAATCAAGGTTGGATTCTCATCCAGCATTTCTTTTACAGCCAGCATATTGTTGGCTTTGATGGCTTCGGCAAAGGAGGTGAACTTTTGCATATTCGTTGTGATTTATGTTCGTCTTGCAACTTTTTCCGCAATAAAATTAATGATTTTCTTCAGGATTTTACTGAACCGGTTAATTTGAGGAACCATTCCGTTTCCGATTGTTTCAAGCTGGCTGATGAAAACAGCCGGATCTATTTCCTGCTGGGCAGGATAGATCACAGCTACATCATACGGCTGTGCATCTTTGAAAAACTTTTTGTACAGGTTTTCCAGGGCTGAATGGTATGAAATACTTCCCGGACGGGCATTGAGCAGAATGAGCAGGTCATTCGGCATCAGCATATTATGTATCTGCTCGTAGTCTGGATATCCCGAAATTGGAAAAGTGTGGTATTCGATTGCCGGTCTGGCTTCTTTTAAAAAGCTTTCGGTCTTCAAAATTGCGTTGGTGGCTCCGGAAAAAATCATTGGCCTGTGAATGTTCAGGGCCAAATGGTATAGAGTGCCAAGCGCTTCCTCAAACCCGCTTTCAAATTCAGCAAAAGGAGGAAAAACAATGATCATTCTCCCTTTCAGAGAAAGGTACCGGATAAGACGGGTAATAACAACCATTCGTTCTGTTCCTGAAAGAACATTGTCCCGCAGTTTTCCAAACAAAAAATCAGTACCGGTACTGCCGCTCCATCCCATGATGATTTTCGATATCATTAATTCATTTACGCTACGCAGAATGGCCTGGGAAATGTTGACATCCACCAGCGTGACGGGATGTACCATTTCCCGTTCTAAGCCTAAGTTCACAACTGTATGGTATACCGTCTGAAAATTCCGCTGGATGCGACCTGACGAAATATCTTCGTCGGTTCCGACAGCCAGAAAAAAAACCGGATCGTTACTGGCAGGATCTTTCATTAAACAGGCAAGTTCTGTGAGCGAAGGGATTGTTTCGGGGTTTGATACAGGAACCAGGATTCTTTCAGGTATTGATCGTACCGGAGTTTCTGCTATAGGTTCCGTCAGAGCCAATTTCTTTCCGTACTTTTCTGTAACAAATGAACTGACCAGACAACTTCCAAGTATGAAAATGAGGGTGCCGTTAAGAACTTCTTCGTTGATCAATTCCAGGCGGTAGCCAACCAGAAGAACGGCCAGAATGGCGGCGGCATGAGATGAACTCAGGCCAAACATCAGGTTTCGCTGAAGGCTTGTCATCCTGAACACTATCTGACAAGCCCAGGCAGCCAGAAATTTCGTTAAAATCCCAATCGAAAGCAGAATCAATCCCATCTGAAAGGAAGCGAATGATCCGAAAATTTTTACAGGATCAATGATCATACCTATGCTCAGAAGAAAAAACGGTATGAACAAGGCATGTCCAAAGAATGCCAGCCTGTTCATTAACTGCGATGAAGCAGGTATGATCCTGTTCAGAGCCAGCCCGCTCAGAAAGGCCCCGATTATAGGCTCTATGCCAAAAAGCTGGCTTGCAAATGACGATAAAAAGGCAATGGTTAAAACAAACACGAACTGGTTCTGACTGTCTCCTTTATTTGCTTTGAAAAACCAGCGGCCTAAACGGGGAATGCCCCAGAGTGTAAGAACGATAAGAAGAACCAGGGCAATACTGACTCCGTAAATTCCCAGACCGCTCTTTTGGCCCACCAGATTCGACAGATAGGACAGAACCATCAGAACGGCAGTATCAGTTATGATAGTTGCGCCAATGGTGATGGTTACTGCTGTGTTCTTATTTATTCCGAGCCTTCGGACAATAGGATATGACAGCAGGGTATGTGTAGAAAAACTGGAAGCAATCAGAAGTGAACTCAGAAGGTTATAATCAAGAATATGGTGAAATATGTAAAAACCAGTAGCAAAAGGAATGGCAAAAGTGAACAAACCAAACGTGGCGGTCTGAAGAAGGTGTTTTTTAAATCCAGTGAAGTCCAGTTCCAGGCCCATCAGAAACAAGAGGTATATAAGCCCGACCGACCCAAAAACTTTGAAATTAACATCATTGGCGAGAAGATTCAGACCGTGAGGACCAACCAACATGCCGGCCAGTATCAGTCCAATGATACCGGGTATCTTGATTTTTCTGAATAGTAAAGGTGTGACCAGAACTATCAGCAGGGTGAGCAGAAAGATCTGCACCGGGTCTGACAAAGGGAAAGTAATATGAAACCACCCATGCATATGCCCGTTTTTCATTCCTCAAATTTGTAAAAATATTGGGTATGAACCAACACATACAGGATGCAAAAAAAAAATTGCATATTTGCCCAATTTCTTGATTACATGGAGACTGATTACGCCATTTGGTATTTCATTTCTTTTACGGTAGTCATTTTGGCCCTGCTCCTCCTGGATCTTACTGTAATTGGCAGAAAGAGCCATGTGATTTCCTTCAGGGAATCGCTTCGCTGGACAGCTGTTTGGGTATCACTGGCCCTGGCTTTTTACTTCTTTCTGCTGTTTCATGCCGAGAAACTTCATGGCATCCAGTCCATGGAACACCTCCTTGCCGTTGCTCGTCAGTATGCCCCTTCTTTAAAACTGCCTGAAAACGATTTCGCGGCAGCACTGACAGCCTACAGAAAAAATCTTGCCCTGGAATACATAACCGGTTATCTGATCGAATATTCCCTGTCGATCGACAACATTTTTGTCATCATGATGATTCTGTCTTCCTTTTCTGTAAGGGAAAAGTACTATAAAAAGGTTCTTTTCTGGGGAATTCTCGGGGCGATTTTCTTACGGGCTGTTTTTATTTTCGTCGGTTCGGCTCTGATTCAGCATTTTGAATGGATTCTTTATCTTTTCGGCGCCTTTCTGGTCTATTCAGGAATCAAAGTTTTTTTGGAACGCAACAGGGAGGAGAAGACTGAACCCCAGAATCACTGGCTTGTTCGATGGTTCTCCTCTCACTTCCGGGTGATTAAACGGTATGTTCAGGGGAATTTCTTCGTCCGGAAAGAAACCAAACTTTATATCACCCCGTTGTTCGTCGTTTTGATTCTGATTGAATTCACCGACCTGATCTTTGCCTTTGATTCCATTCCGGCTGTTTTTGCTGTTACCCGTGATCCGTTTATCGTCTTTTTTTCCAATATCTTTGCCATTATCGGACTTCGCTCCCTGTTTTTCCTGCTTTCGCGCATTGTCAGTATGTTCCACTATCTGAAGGTCGGGATTGCTGTTCTCCTTTGCTTTGTGGGATTTAAGCTGTTGTTCCACACCTGGCTGGAACATATCGGTTTCCGTACGGAATATTCCCTGCTGTTCATTGTTACTGTCCTCCTGCTGAGTGTCCTGTTTTCTGTCCTTTTCCCTGAGTCAGAAAAAGCGAAACATTAATTCACAACCGTCTCCTGGGATTTGAAAAACACAATCCATTTTATCGACAGGGGTTACTGCGCATGGAATACGTGACAATTTTTCCCTATCTTGCATCCGTATTTTGGATCAACCAACGTAAAAAGATGCACTGATATGAAAAAAGTTCTTTTCTTCCTGGTCTTAATCTTTCCTGTTGTTGCTTGTCACCAGCCGGGCGAAACCAGGAGTCCGGAAGCCTCTTACCAGGCCTTGCAGAATCATCTTGCTACCGGGTGGAATACCTGGGATACATACAGTTGCCTTACCCATGTTCTGTTGCCGCAGGGATTGGGCATCCAGGTACAATTTGCAACTTCCGATGGCAAATATCGGCTCAGGGAAGGATACATCAGCAGAGACTATGACGATATAGGAGTGGCCGGAATCATTCCCGGTGCCCATGCTTATGATGGTTCTTATACGGATCTGAGTTTAAACTGGAAGGGGATGCATCTGAGAGTTCAGAGTGCATGGTCGCCCAGGGGCAATATCATCTTCATCAAACCTTTGGATCCCTCTTCAGGAAATGTAATTGTAAATGCAGGAATGTGGTGGCAGCGAAGCGGAAAACTGAAGCCGACTTCGTCCGGCTTTATAGCCGAAATGCCGAATGATACCATCCCGGTTTATATTTTTCCGCTTGACGGCAAAATGCTGGGAAGCATGGCAGATAGTATGTACAGAAAGGAATATTCCCTTGGCAATGGTTTACTTGTTGTAGCTGGTGATTCCCTTTCCCCTGAACTGGCCATTCAGTTGGTCAGGCAACGGGCCGATTCGCTGGAAAAGGCAAAAATGAAATACGCCAGGCACCGCGAGGTCTATGATGCCATGCAGACTGTACTTGCCTGGAATGTTATTTACGAGCCTGTGCACAACAGGGTAATAGCCCCGGTGAGCCGCATATGGAACAAGTGGTGGGGTGGTTATGTTCTTTTTTGCTGGGACAGTTATTTTGCCTCCTATATGCTGGCCGCCGAAAACAAGGAACTTGCCTATGCTATGGCAGCTGAAATCACTAATGAAATAACTCCGGAAGGGTTTGTTCCCAATTTCGGGGCAGCCCGTAACTATTCAAGCAGGGACCGTTCCCAACCCCCTGTTGGTTCAATGATGGTTCGGGAAATTTACAGAAAATACAGGGAAAAATGGTTTCCAGCCCTGCTCTACGACAAACTGCTGATGTGGAACCGCTGGTGGCCCGAAAACCGTCAGTACAACGGACTGCTTTGCTGGGGTTCCAATCCCTATACTCCCGGAGAATCTGAAAAACCTGTAGGAGTGAACAGCCTGCTGGGAGCTGCTCTTGAATCCGGACTTGACAATTCTCCTATGTACGATAATATGCCCTTTGATACCGTGCGGCATATCATGCTCCTGGCTGATGTCGGCCTCACCTCACTGTACATTGCCGACTGTGAAGCACTGGCTGATCTGGCACTTCAGCTGGGCCGCAAAAAGGACGCACAGGAACTTACGGAACGTGCCGCCTTTTTCCGCAGAAATATGGAAAAGCTTTGGGATGAGCAGACGGGACTTTACCTGAATATGCGCCTTGACAGCGGCTCCTTTACACGACGACTTTCTCCCACACATTTTTATCCTCTTATTGCACGCATTCCGGATCAGAAAAGGGCAGAAAGAATGATCAGGGAGCATTTTTATAACCCCGATGAATTCTGGGGAACCTATATTCTTCCTTCGATTGCCAGGAACGATCCTGCTTTTTATGACAACAACTACTGGCGGGGACGCATCTGGGCACCAATGAATTTTCTGGTATATCTCGGACTGAGGAACTATGATCTGTCTGTCGTAAGGCATGATCTGAGCCAAAAATCCGCAGACCTTTTGCTGAAAGGATGGAGAGAAAAACGACAGGTCTATGAAAACTACAATTCGGTTACCGGACAGGGAAACGATGTAACAAGCAGTGACTGGTTCTACCATTGGGGCGGACTGTTGGGAGTGATTTCGCTTATTGAGGATGGTTTTTTACCGGCTCCCGAAAAACCCCTGTAATTTCCATTCTATGGTGCCGTATCTGAGGTATTCACTGAAAGCTCTGAGCACCATTTACCGGAGCAGGCAATACCTGTCGTTCCGCCATCCTCTTCCTGCCGAAGCATGTCAGAATGCAGCACAGAATTATCTGCAGGGCAACCGCAGAAAACAATACCTGTATTCTCTTTTTCTCTATGGAAGCGCCTGGGCTGTTCTCCGGAACAAACCCCTTACCGGAACCGAAAAGGAACGTTTGGCTCTGCTGAGCATTGTTGCTCCTCTCTTTGATGACTTATACGATGCCTATTATCTGTATCCTGACCTGATTGAATCATTGGTGCTGGACCCCGGTGGAAACGAAACGGAATCTGACAACACTTTGCTGCAATGTTTCAGGGATGTTCTCCTCTGCTTATACAAATCTCTGCAATCGTTGCAGGCTTCTTTCAGACATCTTGTTCTTCAGCTTATGCGGGCGCAGGAGAAAAGCAGAAATCTTCTCTGGCCTGCATCAGCTTCCGATATCGAATCCCTTACGAGAGAAAAAGGAGGGCTGGCCGCTGTTCTTATCCGCACCATGCTTGACAATCCGGTGACCCGGGAAGAATACCAGGTCGCCCTGTCACTCGGGTTTCTTGCCCAGCTGATGGATGATCTGTTTGACCTTACGTACGACCGCGTCGATGGAAGGGCAACCGGTGCCTGCCTGTTTCAGAATGCAGAGGAAGCCGGGAGGTTTTTCCTCGAAACGGAAAAACACTGGTTCACCCAATGCACCGAAATGCCTTTTCCTGGCGAAAGGATTCAGCAATTTGCGCGTTATACGCATCTGCTGCTTTCCCCTGTTTTTGTATGCCTTGATCATTATGAGCAATACACCAACCGGACGGGGATCAATCTTTTCAACAGGGAATTGCAAAGCCCTGTTCTGGTATGCGACATGGAAAAATGGTCCAGCCGTTTTCACCTTCTGCTTCTGGCATATCGGAACAGCAGGTTGGTCTTTTCATCCGGAAATGTTGCATAAGAATTTTTCTCATGCCATGATCAGGTTAAAATAATATTAATCTTTTTTGTTTTATTTGTAACAGGAATAGGATGTGAATACGTATAAAACAGGAAAGCATTTGAATATTAACTTTTCTTTCCTGTTGAATGATAAAGACGATGATCCGGAAATATTTTCTGTTATTTTTCTCTCTGTTTTTCCTGGCAGGAAGCCTGGCGGGCCAGACGGTTAACCACTGGGAAACGGCAGTTTTTGCAGGCGATACTTTTACTTACAGGGTGAATACTTCCATGCCGCCTTCAGAATGGTTTCAGCCCGGGTTTGATGATTCCGGCTGGGCAAAGGGCAGAGGAGGTTTCGGGTACGGAGACAATGACGATACTACCCTGGTTGATGCCTGTATTTCTGTCTCAGTAAGAAAATTTTTTCAGGTACCTTCCAAAAATGCAATCCTTTCAGCCCTTTTGCATGTCGATTATGACGATGGTTTTATTGCCTGGCTGAACGGAGTTGAAATTGCCCGCTCATCAAATCTTTCCGATAGCATACAGTGGGATACTCCGGCTTCCCCTGATCATGAAGCCCAGATGTATCAGGGTGGAACTCCCGAACCTTTTTACATTTCAGCCGACCGGTTGAGCACTATCCTGGTTCAGGGAGAAAATACCCTGGCCATCGAAGTGCATAATGCAGGCTTAACTTCTTCCGATTTAAGCCTCATTCCTTTTCTTTCTTTCGGAATTGCCAATACTTCCGTTTTTTTCCGTACTCCTCCATCCTGGTTTTCACCTCCTCCTGATCAAAACTTTTCCAGCAATCTGCCCATAATCATTATTAACACCAATGGCCAGACAATTGCTAAAGACAGAGAGATTGTTGCCGCCATGAAGATTGTTGACAATCCGTCAGGTCGTAATTCCTTGCTGGATACACAGTATTCATACAACGGACCTATCCATATTGAATACCACGGGCAATCATCCTATTATTTTGACTGGCCAAAGAAAAGCTATAACATTGAACTGATTGATGCTTCAGAAAAAGAAATTGACGCACCCTTGCTGGGAATGCCTCCGGGAAATGATTGGGACTTGTATGGTCCATACAATGACAAGACCTTGATGCGCAACGCCTTATGTTATGATCTTGCCCGCCGGTTCGGGCGGTATGCTCCCCGTACTGCTTTCTGTGAGGTAGTGCTGAACGGCGAATACATTGGTTTGTTTGTGCTCATCGAGAAAATCCGCCGCGATAAGAATCGTGTCAATATTGCCAAACTTGATTCAACGGATATTCAGGGAGATGACCTCACCGGCGGATATATTGTTAAAATTGACAAAGGGGAAGGCTACGAATATGCCTGGACTTCTCCTTACCTTGCTCCAACTGGTAAGCAGGTCAGTTTTTTGTGGCACTATCCGAAATATTATAAGATTTTACAGGTACAAAAAGACTATATCCGGAATTATATAACCTCTTTTGAAACGGCTCTTAAATCGCCTGACTGGAATAATGCAGTAACTGGCTATTACCGGTATATTGATCTGCAGTCGTTTGTAGATTATTTCCTTTTCAGCGAGCTGACCAAAAATGTGGATGCATACCGCATCAGTGCCTATGTTCACAAAGACAAGGACAGCAAGGGAGGAAAGCTGGTAATGGGGCCGACCTGGGATAATGATCTTACTTTTGGAAACGCGAACTACTACCACGGATGGGAAACATATGGCTGGGTCATCAATTCCATTGATCCCGGCGACTATTTTCCGGTTCCCTTTTGGTGGTCCCGGTTTCTGCTCGATAGCAAATTTACCTCAGCAGCAAGGTGTCGCTGGGAGGAGTTGAGGAAACGTTTTCTGCATACCGATAGCATTTATGTAGTAATCGACCGTTTCAGCGAGCTGACTTCTGAGGCCAGAATCAGAAATTTTGAGAAATATCCGGTTTTTGGCCAGTGGGTCTGGCCCAATTACTATGTGGGAAATACCTACTCAGGTGAAATTGTCTACATGAAAGAATTTATTGCTGACAGGGCAAGATGGATGGATAATAATCTCCCTGGCACGTGCGGCACTTCTTCGGATGATACTTCTGTAATCACTATTCCAGAGATTGATGTCTATCCCAATCCGTTTACTGATGAATTCAGCGTTGTTCTGCGGCCTGAAAAACGAGTATTTGCCACCGTTCAGGTGGTTGATATTACCGGGCGTCAGATGCTCTCTGTGGTCAATACCACGGCTGATCAGGGTCTGGCCTTGTTGCGTTTCAACGGGGCCACCTTACCTCCGGGAATGTATTTTATAAGGGTTTTTCTCGACAACGAAGTTTTATACTGTGATTAAAGTAATCAAGCAGAAGAAATAGTCTGACTTTTTAATTGCAACCATGGAGAAACACTTACAGCATGATTTTTCACTGAAAAAGGCAGAATCATGGGGATCCCGTGTTGGCCTGGTACTGGCCATGGCAGGCAATGCCGTCGGTTTCGGCAACTTCCTCCGGTTTCCGGTTCAGGCTGTACAGAACGGAGGCGGAGCCTTTATTATTCCGTATCTGGTATGCCTGGTGCTGCTCGGTTTTCCTCTTTTGCTGATTGAATGGTCGGCAGGCAGGTTCGGAGGTCAGTTCGGGCATCATTCCACTCCCTTCATCCTCCGCAGAATGAACAACCGTGCGGTCTGGATGTACATAGGGGTTTTTGGTATTTTCAGCAATGTGGCCATAGCTTCCTATTATTGTTACATGGAGAGCTGGACCATGTCGTATGTTTACCATTCGGTTGCAGGTACGTTTCATGGAATGACGCAAAACCGGGTGGCTGAGTTTTTTAATGATTACCTCGACCTGAACATCTCTACCACCGGAATCCCGTTTGAAGCACTGCTCTTTTTCATTCTCTGCCTGGCCTTGAATACATGGATTCTCAGCAGAGGACTGAGTGGCGGTGTTGAAAAGGCTTCAAAAATTGGCGTTCCACTGTTGATAGTTTTTGGAATATTCCTTGCCATAAAGGGTATTTCCATGAAAGCCGGTCAGCAGGGCGCGGTCAATGATGGAATAACCGGATTGAACTTCCTGTGGACACCCCATTTCGATTCGCTCACCAACCCAAAGGTTTGGCTGGCAGCAGCAGGACAGATCTTTTTTACACTCTCCGTTGGTATGGGCTCTATCCAGTGTTATGCTTCCTATCTTAAGAAGAACGAAGATATTGCTACCAATGCCTTTTCAGCCGGCTTTATGAACGAATTTGTGGAAGTCATCCTGGGAGGCTCTATCATTATACCTATTGCAATCGGATATTTCGGCGTTGACAAGGTTGTGGAACTTACTGGTTTGGGCGGATTGGGACTGGGTTTCCGCACCATGCCTTTCCTTTTCGAAAACTGGGGTCCTGTAATGGCTGCCCTTGCCGGGGTTGCTTTCTTCGGACTGCTTTTTTTTGCAGGCATTACCTCTTCCCTTGCCATGGGAACACCTGTTGTGAGCTTTCTGCGCGATGAATTCGGATGGAAACGCGAATCAGCTGCCCTGGGTTTTGGAATTCTGATCTTTATTCTGGGAATGCCAACTGTTCTGTTTTTCAAGCAGGGGGTATTCGATGAGTACGACTACTGGTCAGGAACGGTTTCTTTGTTTGTCTTCGCTATGTTCGAGTCCATCCTTTTTGCCTGGTTTTTTGGACTTGATAAAGGTTGGGAAGAAATTACCAGGGGATCAGATATCCGCGTTCCGGTTTTCTTCAAATATGTGCTGAAATATGTTACACCGGTTCTTCTGATCGTGGTTTTTGTTGCTTCCCTTATCCGACCAGCCAATGACGATTGGTCGCTGCTTAGTCTGAAAGGATGGCCCCTCCATAACGAAAGTATTATTGCCCAGTTGCGCCATCAGGGTATCGGGCCAAACAAGGAGTATTTCAACAAATTTTACTATGCTGAATTTGACGGAACAATAACAGATATTCTTAAAAAGGACGGTGGTACTTACCTTCGGCTTGAATCGGGAGTAAAGTCGCTGGATTACCGCGTTGGCAGAAATCAGCGTTTGCTGGTAAATAAAGGAGACCGGGTTACTGCCGGTACCCCTCTTGTCGAAGGCAGAATCATAAACAGGGTATTCTATATTGATATGGCAAGGATTCTGCTGTTATCAGTCTTTATTGGAATTGCTGTTCTCGTTTTCTTTGCCTGGAGGAGAAACAAGATAAAATACAATAGTCTATGAATACCTCTGCCCTGATAATGATGCTCTCAGTCTGGCTGCTGGTTTTTGGTTTTACGGCCTACTTTTTTATCCGCGTTCTGATGGGCGACCGCCGCACAAAGAAAAACGGACTGAGCGAAAACACTGATCTTAACTGATCCTGGAAAACAGAAACAAAAAATCCGGTGGGTTGCACCGGATTCTTTGCAAGTGATTTAAAAAAATTACCCCTTGTTGGCACTTCCAAGAACATGTACGATTTTGTGCTTGTAAAGTTCTTTCAATGCTTCACGTGCCGGACCAAGATACTTACGGGGATCAAATTCATCAGGTTTTTCGGCAAATACCTTGCGGATGGCTGCTGTCATGGCAAGACGACCGTCGGAATCGATGTTGATCTTGCAGACTGCTGAAGCGGCAGCCCTGCGCAGCTGATCTTCGGGAACTCCTGCAGTGTTTTCAAGTTTCCCTCCGTATTTGTTGATAATGTCAACAATATCCTGGGGAACAGAAGAAGCTCCGTGTAAAACAATCGGGAATCCGGGGATTCTCTTTTCCACTTCTTCGAGGATGTCAAACCTGAGCGGGGGTACCGTTTCTCCGGGCTTCAGTTTGAATTTGTAAGCACCATGGGAAGTTCCGATGGATATAGCAAGCGAATCGACTCCGGTTTTGCTTACAAAATCTTCTACTTCTTCCGGTTTGGTGTAATGGGTATGTTCCGAAGAAACTTCATCTTCAATACCGGCCAGCACACCAAGTTCCCCTTCAACGGTAACATCATGCTTATGAGCAAATTCAACAACCTGACGGGTCAGTTTAACATTCTCCTCGTAAGGCAGATGGCTGCCGTCAATCATCACCGAAGAGAAACCGGTTTCAATGCACGATTTGCATAATTCAAACGAATCGCCATGATCGAGGTGCAGTACAATCGGAACAGCAAACCCCAGTTCTTTTGCATATTCTACAGCACCCTGGGCCATGTACCGCAACAGGGTCTGGTTGGCATACTGCCGTGCTCCTTTTGAAACCTGCAGAATAACAGGCGATTTGGTTTCAACACAGGCCGATATAATAGCCTGAAGCTGTTCCATGTTGTTGAAATTAAAAGCCGGAATGGCATATCCGCCGGCCATGGCTTTTTTGAACAATTCCCGTGAATTGACGAGTCCAAGTTCTTTGTAATGTATCATAATAAAGACAATTAAATGGTTAACTGACGTGAATTGCAAATGTAATCATAAAATCAATACCTGTTGTTCATATCTTTTTCAACCTGTTGGATTAATTTATTTATTAACCTGTTTGTCAATGCAAAAGCTTTGTACATTTGAATGAAATTTACACAAGATGCCGGAACAATCAGTAACGGTTTGTAAAAAACAGATATCGGATTTGATTTGTTCGGCATTTGGCAGAAAAAATATTTTCAGGAAACGGCAAAACCCGGATGGTAAAATTGACTGAAAACCGGCACACATTTCTTTCCTGCGAGGGAATATGGAAATCAATAGGCTACTATACGGGTGCTGACGGGGAAATTTTTACCATTGAGGGTGAATCCCGCATCAGGAAGGAGAGAAGTGAACTGATTGCTGAAATAAAGTTTTCGGCTATTTCGGGCAATTCAATGATGGTAAGACACAAATTCAAAATTATTCCCGAAGTTAAAAAAGATGATGCACGGTGGCAGACGGCGCTGATATGCGGAATTCAGATGGATGGCAGAATCATGTATATGAATGAGTATATTTTTTTGCTTTACCAGGCTTCCGATTCAGTTTTTTCAGGCGTTGAAAACCTGGAAATGGTCAGCGAAACACATTACAAAAACCACGGTTACGTATTCATGCACGAAAAGAAAATAGCTGCCTGGATTCTCGACTGGCACAGGGTAGGATAAATCAGGCCGTAACTATTCCCCAAGTTCCCCGTATCCTGATGATTGCTTTTGATTGTTTGCTATTCGCTTTAGGCTATTGCTTATCCTGCACCTAAAAATCTCAAGTCACAAATCAAAAATCCCCGAAAATTTCCTATTTCCAATTTCCTGTCCTTGATCACGATATTAAAACCAGAACACGTTAATGGGAAATGGGAAATTGGAAATCGAAAATCCCTGAAACTCTGGAACCCTGAAACTCTGGAACCTTAATACCTTGCCAACCCTCCCCGTTGCCCTTGCTTCACATTGCGCAGTTTTTCATGCGCAATGTGGATTAAGCCCGGATTGCGCATCAGGAGAGCAAGCGGACTGATGCGCAGTGGGCTGGCCTTATGGGATGGCATCCGGGCAAATCCCGCTGGAACGGAGTGGAAGCGGCCGGTTAAGCCCGGATTGCGCATCAGGAGCGAAAGGGAACTGATGCGCAGTGCGGAGGCTTTGCGCGCAGGCATCCGGGCAAATCCCGCTGGAACGGAGTGGAAGCGGCCGGTTAAGCCCGGATTGCGCA
>JAAYUG010000036.1 GCA_012517825.1 Bacteroidales bacterium
GTTCCAGCGCAGAGCGTAAAGACAATTGCAAATGACGAATGGCCAACGGCGAAAAGCAAGAGTCCCTGCTTCCGGCTATTCGTATTCTTTCAGAATTTCCTTTACTCCTTCGGGGGCAACGCGGCCATAAACCTTCTCTCCTATCATAACCACCGGCGCCAGTCCGCAGGCCCCCACACACCGCAAACAACTCAGGGAGAACTTCCCGTCGGGCGTGGTCTGCCCCACTTCAATCTTCAGATTTTTACGGAACTCATCGAGCACCTTCTCTGCACCCCTTACATAGCAGGCCGTGCCGGTACAGATGGATACCGGATGCTTGCCTTTGGGAACCATGGTAAAGAAGTGGTAAAACGTAACCACGCCATATACTTTGGCCACAGAAATGTTCAGCTCGGAGGCAATGACTTCCTGCACCTCGGCCGGAAGATATCCAAACTCATGCTGAGTCTGGTGCAGCACATTGATCAGTTCCCCGGGATCGTTGTTAAACGACTTGCAGATTTCCTTTATCCGGTTCACTGCTTTTTCCTGTAACTCAATTTTAACCCGTGACATATGGTAAATTCTTTTCTGTTAAACAATACTATCAGGCCTCTGATTCCTCGGTTTTGATTATGTACCGCTGGCTCTTGTCAAAATAGTGGGTATGGAGCAGGTGGTGCGATTTTTCGCTCAGTGGCCTGCCGAGGAACTCTTTATATAATTCAATGATAGCAGGGTTCTCGTGTGATTTCCGGATGGGTTTGCGGGCATCTTCTTCGTAAATAGCCTTCTGACGGGCTTTGAGTATGGAAGAGTCTCCGTGATGGAGGGGTTGACCGCCACCGCCTATGCATCCGCCCGGGCAGGCCATGATTTCGATGGCATGGTACTGCGATTTTCCGGCCCGAATGTCTTCGAGCAGTTTGCGGGCATTCCCCAGTCCATGGGCAATACCAATATTGATAGGCGTGCCGTTGAAATCAATGGTAGCTGAACGGATGTTCTCCATACCGCGCAGTTCGTTGAAGGTTATGCGCGGAAGCTTCTTTCCGGTATGCAATTCATAAGCCGTACGCACAGCGGCTTCAATTACACCTCCCGTGGTGCCGAATATAACTCCGGCGCCGGTTGATTCGCCCAGAGGAAGGTCAAATTCTTCATCCGGCAGAGCAAGGAAGTCAATATTAGCCTGCCTGATCAGATTGGCCAGTTCGCGCGTAGAAAGTGCATAGTCGACATCGGGATTCCCGTCGGTACTGAACTCTTCGCGCTGGCATTCGTATTTCTTTGCCAGGCAGGGCATAATGGATACCACCACCAGGTCTTCCCTCTTAACCCCGATTTTTTCGGCGAAGTAGGTCTTGGCAATGGCTCCGAACATCTGCTGGGGCGAGCGGGCTGTAGAGGGAATTTCCTTCATGTCGGGGAAGTGGTGCTCGAAGAAATTCACCCAGGCCGGGCAGCAGGAGGTAAGAATGGGCAGTTTCACGGAAGCGTCGCCGCTCAGGTAGCGGCTCAGGCGCTCGAGCAGTTCTGTCCCTTCCTCCATGATGGTAAGGTCGGCCGCGAAGTCGGTATCGAACACATATTTGAACCCCAGCTGACGAAGGGCGGCCACCATTTTGCCCGTAACCAGTGTGCCGGGTTCGAGGCCGAATTCTTCGCCCAGGGCGGCACGGACAGCCGGAGCTGTTTGTACGATGACGGTTTTGCGCGGGTCGGCCAGCAGGCGAATCACGGCATTGGTATGATCCACTTCGGTGAGCGCACCGGTAGGACAAACAGCCACACACTGGCCGCAATATGTACAGGGCGACTGCTCCAGATTCATTTCAAAAGCCGGGGCTACCACTGCCATAAATCCGCGGTTAACGGCCGAAAGAGCACCTACCGTCTGTACCGTATTGCACATGGTTTCGCAGCGCCGGCACATGATGCATTTGTCCATGTCGCGGATAATGCTCGGGGAAGTGTCTTCACGGTAGTGCGACTGTTCCCCAGTATAATGCAGTTTTCTGATGCCCATTTCCTGCGCCAGTGCCTGCAAATCACACTTGCCGCTCTTGGCACATACCAGGCAGTCGAACGGATGGTCTGAAAGAATAAGTTCCAGCACCGTTTTGCGTGCATTCAGCACCCGTATATTGTGGGTATTCACCTCCATGCCCGGCATACACTCGGTTGCACAGGCCGGTGCCAGGTTGCGGCGGTTTTTTACTTCCACCACACACATCCGGCATCCTCCCGGTCGGTTTTCAATGTTCATGTCGTCCAGCTTCAGATGGCACAGGGTAGGTATTCTGATACCTGCCTTGCGGGCTGCTTCCAGAATGGTTGTGCCCGCCGGTACTTCAATCTGTTTATTGTCAATCGTTACTTTTATTGTTTCCATACGTTCAGAGTTTTCCGGTCATTAATTGATATACACAGCATCAAACTTGCATTTCTCCATGCAGGCCCCGCATTTGATGCACACATCCTGGTTGATGGTATGGGGCTGTTTGCGTTCGCCGCTGATGGCGTTTACCGGGCATGCCCGTGCACAGGCTGTGCATCCCACACAATTTTCGGGATTAATGTAATACCGCATCAGCGATTTGCACACACCGGCACGGCACTTTTTGTCGCGCACATGTTCCACATATTCATCCCAGAAATTGTCAAGCGTTGAAAGGACAGGATTGGGGGAAGACTGACCCAGTCCGCACAACGAAGTATCCTTGATTACCTGTCCGAGATTCCGCAATAGTTCGAGGTCTTCCATGGTTCCCTTCCCTTCGGTGATGCGGGTAAGGATTTCATGAAGACGTTTATTCCCGATCCGGCAGGGGGCACATTTTCCGCACGACTCATCCACGGTGAACTCGAGATAGAATTTGGCCACATTCACCATGCAATCGTCTTCATCCATCACAATCATACCCCCCGACCCCATCATGGAACCGCTTGCCACAAGATTTTCATAATCGATGGGAGTATCGAGGTGTTTTTCGGTAAGACAGCCGCCGGAAGGGCCTCCCGTCTGGACAGCCTTGAATTTTTTTCCGTTCTTTATTCCCCCGCCAATATCATAAATGACATCGCGAAGCGTAACACCCATGGGCACTTCAATAAGGCCCACATTGTTGATTTTTCCGGCCAGGGCGAAAACCTTTGTCCCCTTTGATTTTTCGGTACCTATGGAAGCAAACCAGTCAGCCCCCTTGAGGATAATTGCCGGCACATTGGCAAGGGTTTCCACATTGTTCACCGTGGTAGGCTTGCCCAGGTAACCATGTTCCGAAGGAAATGGCGGTTTGATGGTTGGCTCGCCGCGGTTTCCCTCCATACTGTGAATCAGAGCAGTTTCCTCACCGCAAACAAAAGCTCCGGCTCCGTAGCGCAGGTTGATGTCAAAGGAAAAGCCGGTACCCAGAATATTTTCACCAAGCAATCCGTATTCTCTTGCCTGGGCAATGGCAATCTTCAGCCGTTCAATAGCCAGCGGATATTCGGCACGGATGTAGATAAGGCCTTTGGACGCTCCGGTGCAATATCCGCAGATGGCCATAGCTTCCAACACCGAATGGGGGTCGCCTTCCAGCACGGAACGGTCCATGAAAGCACCCGGGTCTCCTTCATCGGCATTGCACACCACATACTTTTCATCGGCTTTCACTTTGGAGGTAATCTCCCATTTCAGGCCTGTGGGAAAACCGGCACCTCCCCTTCCACGCAGACCTGATTTTTTGATCAGTTCAATGGTCTGCTGGGGCGTCATTTCGGTCAGCACTTTACCCAGGGCCTGATACCCCTCACGGGCAATATATTCATCAATGTTTTCCGGATTAATGAACCCGCAGTTGCGCAAGGCAATGCGAATTTGTTTCTGGTAGAACTCCATGTGCTTGGAATCGCTAACCTTCTCCTTCGTCTCCGGATCAACATACAACAGCCGCATTACCTTACGTCCCTTCACCAGATGCTCTTCCACAATTTCACGGGCATCTTCGGGCTTTACCTGCACATAGAAGGTATTGTCGGGCATCACCTTAACGATAGGCCCTTTTTCACAGAAACCAAAGCACCCGGTCATGATAACCTGGATTTCATCCTGCAGGCTCCTGATTTCAATTTCCTGACGCAGGTTCTGTGCAATCTGTTCACTGAGCGAGGCACGGCAGCCCGTCCCTCCGCATACCAGCACATGCATTTTGTATTTCGGTGTCATTGCTTTCCTCCCTCCTTATTTTTTTTCATTGATGGTCTGATAATTCTGGGGAATGATCCCGTCAACGAGCTCGCCGTTGAGAATATACTTCTCAATGATCTCCTTTGCCTTTTTGGTATTTACATAGCCAAAAACTACCGGCTCCTGTCCCGGCAATTTCACTTCAATCGTCGGCTCGGCATAGCAATACCCCATACAGCCCGTTTGCGTTACTACTGCATCGATTTTCCGTTTGTCAAGCTCCTCAATTAAATAATCCATGGTTTCCCTGGCACCCGATGCAATACCGCAGGTTGCCATAGCCACTTTAACCTGGATCAGGTTCTCAGTATGTTCACTTTTCTCCCTCAGGTCGATCCGGCGCTTCAGCTCTTCGCTTTTTCTCCTGAGATCGGCCAGTGATGTAATCTTTGTCATGGTTCTTTTATTTTTAATTCGGTGGATCAAAAGTACTTGTTTTGCTTTTCTGATTCAGTTGTATATTAATGATTTATATCATTTTCAGCTAATTTAGAATCATTCTTCGTTTGACATTCTGCACCAATCTGCAGAAGGTTTTCATTGATATAGGTACTGCACATTCTGAGTACTTCGGGGTGGTTCAGGGGTAAGTTGCCGATAAATTCCTTAATCTGACGGGTATCGAAAACAAATGTGCCGTTTGCGGTGCGGTGTTCGTACACCAGATGCAGATCGGGATTGGCAGCCAGGAGGAGCCGCAGGGTAGCGGGAATGTCTCCCGCAGGAGGCCGGTCAATGTGCGAGAGCCGGAATTCAGCCGTCACCCTGGTTCCTTTGCCCTGCTGTGAATCAATGTCGAGTGACCCTCCGGCCAGCTCACAGTTCTGGCGTAACAAAGGCAGGCCTAATCCAAACCTGCGGGTGGTGCGGGTAGTAACCCAGGGATCGGTAACTTTTGCTGCAAAATCAGGCTCCATTCCTTTACCATCATCCTCAATCACCAGGCGGTACAGATCCTGACCGGGAAGCTCTTCAATGACAATACGGACAGTCTGTGCACCGGCAGTTACCGAATTCTCGGCTATATCAAGAATATGCAGAGAAATGTCTTTCATGCGGCAACAATTTTTCGTCCATTTTCACCCCTGAAAGCCATCCAAACTTCATCGCAGGTGAGCTCCTCAAGAAGAAAAACCGAGGTGATACGGCCAATGTCAGGCAGGAAGTGGGCATCGGAAGAACGGACAATGCGCTGTCCTCTCACTTCGGGATGGGTGTCAAGAAAATTTTCCAGGGCCGTACGCCATGAAACCTCGAGCGCATCAAAGGCCAGTCCGGCAGGGATGAACCCCAGCTGGCTGTACAGGCTGTTCTTGTGCCTGTCGATATGAGCCGGCACAAAAATGCCCCCCAGCGAATGTGCCATTTCGGCTACTTCCTCAACCGAAGCATCAACCGAGGAACCCAGATAGTACTCTACTTCATCGATAACCCTTTCCCCGCGGCCGACCAGAACCTGATAGCCCAGCACCTCGGGGCGATTCGGTATGCGGATAATCTGCCCGGTAAGAAAGTGCTGAAACTGAGCCAGTGATTCCCGGGAAGGGAAGAAGGCAAGGCAATGCACTTCCTCGCGGGTTGTCACTTCAGCACCGGGAAGCACCAGCATCTGGTATTCTTCGGCCATTTCCCTTATGAGCCAGGCATTCCCGGTATGATTATGATCGGTAATGCCCAGTATATCAATATTTTTGCTCCGGGCAGCCGCAAGAATATTCTCCGGGCTCATCTCCAGGTCGCCGCAGGGAGAGAGCACGGTATGGATATGCAGATCAGCCCGGTATTCCTTCATGCCCGTTTCAGCAAATTGTACAACTGTCCAGTAATTTCAAACGCATCGTATTCTGTTCCCAGCAGGGGGATATTTTCTTCATTGCTTTTCCGCAGGGTTTCGGCATCGGGTTTGTTGCCCCGCACCAGAATGATGGCCGATAGTTCCTTCAGTGAAGCTACGGCAAGGATATTTTTATGGGTCTGCAGGGTAATCCATATTTGTCCCTCACGGGCATTGCCCATCACATCGCTCAGCAGGTCGGAAACATACCCGCCTGTAACCTCAGCTTCCAGTGAGCGGGGCTCATTGAGCACAGTCAGGCCCAGTTGAGCTACAACATCAGAGACTTTCATTTTCTGCTCCTTTCTTTTTACAATCTTTTTCGAGCCTTTGTTCTCCCCACACCTGTCCGGTAATCCGATAGCTGTGTTCTGCATCGAGCTTATGGCTTTTTTCCATAGTCCGCTGTATAAAAGGACAATGAGAGAGGCTGGCTTTCTTTTGCACAACATCTTCCGCCAGGGTCTGGCAGGCAGGGGCGCCGCAGGCACCGCAGTCAATACCCGGCAGGTAACACATAAGCCTTCTGATGCGGGAGAGTTTCTGCATAGCCCTGGCAGGATCCTGGTCGAGGATAAGCCCCGGCCTGGGTTCAATGGGCCCCAGCCGGCAAGTTGAAGCAAGGTGCTTTTGCAGAGAAGAACTCATTCCGGATGGTTTGACGCCAAAGCAGGTGGATTTTCGCAGCAGTTCCTCGGCTACCAGCCAGCGGTTTCGGCTCAGAAGAATGCCTCCGGCACAACCGTTCTGACAGGCCCTGAGTTCCAGAAACTGATAGGCAGCAAGTTCTTCTTCATCCATTGCTTCAAGGAATTCCGAAACCTGACGGATTCCGTCAATTGACAGCGACCGGCCCGGAATATGCCTTGTTTCACCATGCGGCAGGGCAAATAACATTTCGTCGGGCGAGAGCGGCGTAACGGCAACGGAAGAAAGGCCATCCCCTCCTTTCCGGCTTAGAAGTGCGCTTACCCTGTCATACAGGGAATTCATATTAATCACCCCGTCAATAACCGAACCGGGTTCACCGACCGGACTTTTAATGGCGGCAATTTTGGCAGCGCACGGTGTAATGTAAAACAACCCTGCCTGCTCCCGCGCAATGCCGGCTTTGTCAAGGTTGTGCAGGCACCACTGAGCCGCCAGATCTACCGGAGGTTTCAGGGGCATAATCATACCCGTAAGGGAAGGAAATTTGACCTGAATGAGACGCACCACAGCAGGACAAAAGGCAGAGACCGGCCTGTGTTCATTTTCCGGATTCCGCACATAGTCCTGCTGTGCCTCTGCTAAAAAAGGTACTGTGCGTTCAACTTCGAAAACCTCAGTAAAACCTAACTCCAATATACTGCTTATGATCTTTCCGTAAGGAATATTTTCAGGAAACAATCCAAAGAAAACCGAGGGCACCAGGGCAATTCTGTACCGGTACCTGTCGAGCTGGCCAAGATTATCCTGCTCCACCTTAACAGCCGAGACAGGACAAACCCGGTAGCATTCGCCACAGTCAATGCACCGGTTTCCGTCAATGCGCGCCTTGCCGGCATGTACCCTTATGGCCTGGGTAGGACAGGCCTGCATGCAGTGGGTACAACCCGTGCAAACCTCTTCGTCGATGCGGAGAGCATGGTGGAAATATGACTGCGCTTCACTGTGCATGGAGATAATGAATAATTTCAACCTCCGTTCCCTGATTTACTTCACTGGTTATGGTGAGTTTATCTGAATTCTTCTTAATATTGGAAAGGCCCATACCAGCGCCGAACCCCATCTCCCGCACCACGGGCGAAGCAGTGGAATACCCCTCCTGCATGGCCAGCTCAATATCGGGTATGCCCGGGCCGCGGTCAGACAAAAACAGCCGTATCTTTTCCTCGTCAATATCCACCGTCACCGTCCCGTTCCAGGCATGTGCCACAATATTCACTTCGGCTTCGTATAAGGATATGGCTACCCGCTTTATTATCCTGTTGTCAATATTCAACTGCTTCAGGATCTTTTTCACCTGACTGGAAGCGAAACCTGCGTTGGTAAAATCGCCTCCCTGAACCGTGAACTTGAGCTGTACAGCCATATTCTACGAAACCGGCCTTACACCGGCTTTGAACAAAAGCCCTGATGTGTGGTACATGGAATTTTTGCTCTCGGCCAAAGCAATTCCGGCCTGTTTTGCCAGACTGATCATTTCAGGAGTTGCTTTCTTGTTCCGTACCAGCAATACAAATCCTATGTCGGCCATCTCAGCCGTACGGATAACCTGGGGATGAGCCAGGCCTGTAATAAGGACAAAATCATTTGCCTCCACCTGCAGTACGTCGCTCATAAGGTCTGACGCAAAAGCCTTCCGCACGGGTTTATCCAGGTACTCTTCTCCGTAAACCAGTTTGGCGCCGGTCATTTCCAGCACATCACGGATGGTCAGCACCGGAGAATTGCTTTCCGGAGCCACCGGTCCAGGATGTATTGCTTTGGTTTTATCCTGAAGCATATAAAATTTTTATGCAAAGATAATACATTTTGTTATAATTATAACAGCGTTATAATAATAACATTAATTTATAACGATTTTAAATTGAACTTTTTTTCGAAATATTTTTATCTGATATTCTGCATTTTGTATCATCCATCTCAGCCCGAACCGGCTTTTCTCAGCGTGTAAAAGTCCTGCATCGCATCATAGCACGCCATGTATCACCCCCGTTTCCCCGAAAATAATTTTCACTGAAAACAATTATCAGGAATATTGTATACAACATATTTTATTTTTGGTCAGTCGAAAAAAAATATGTTACATTCGTAATTTAATAATATAAAACTGTAACATAATACACAAGA
>JAAYUG010000037.1 GCA_012517825.1 Bacteroidales bacterium
AGCTATTGTGCGAATATTACTGGATGGTACAAAAATTGATCCCCGTCGCCTCACTGCCAGCGGCAGAGGAGAATTTATGCCCGTCGATCCGGCCAAAACCAAAGAGGCCCGGCAAAAAAACCGTCGTACCGAAATCATTCTCACTCCCAAGCTTGACGAGCTTCTTAAAATTCTCGAATCGGAATAAACGGTGAAGATTACCCGAACCTATATTCTTTCCTGGAAGCATTTCTTTGCCGATCTTTTCCGAATCCTGCACTTGCTCACTCCCGCACGGATCGGCAACTGGCTTCTTCTGGAAGGATCCTACCACATATCGGCGGTAACGGGCAAAATAAAACATTACGGTAACCCTTCAGCGTTTTCTGTTGAATCGTCGGCCCTCTGCAATCTGAAATGCCCCGAATGCATCACCGGTTCCGGCCGGCTTTCAAGGCCCAAAGGATTAATGGACATGGGGTTGTTTCGTTCTGTTATTGAACAAACCCGGAAAAAATCAGTGTGGATTCAGCTCCATTTCCAGGGAGAGCCCTTTCTTAACCCTCTCCTCAAGGATATGATAGCTTTTGCCACACAGAACAAAATGTATTCAAGCATTTCAACCAACGGACACTTTCTTGCCGGGAAGAATGCAGAGGATATAATTGACGCCGGCCTCAGCAGAATCATCATTTCCCTGGACGGAATCACCCAGGACGTTTACGAAACATACAGGACCAATGGTAATTTCCTGCAGGTAACTGAAGGCATCAGGACGCTGGCACGAATCCGCCGGCAGAAAAAAGTCCATCACCCCCTGATATTAATCCAGTTTTTAGTGTTCAGCCATAACCAGCACCAAATGAAACAGGCAAGGAAGCTGGCAAAACAACTGGGGGCTGATGTGTTTTCTGTCAAAATACCGCAGATACTTGACCCTGCCCGACCCGATAGGGTATTTCCTGCCCGAGGCAAATGGTCTCGGTATTCCAGTAGCAAACAGCACCAAACGCATAGACCATGCCACCGCATGTGGACCTCTCCTGTAATAACATGGGATGGATTTATGCTGCCATGCTGTTTTGATAAAAATGCCGCCTATTATTATGGCAACCTGAACCAGTCATCTTTTTGGGAGGTATGGAAAGGGGAAAAAGCCATGCTGTTCAGACAAAAAGCATTTTGTCAAATTCCATCACCAGAAATTTGTCTAACATGTATAGAATAATTGTTTATTTTTTATGCTGTTTTTGTTCAACATAGTAATGATTTACTAAACAGGTATTTAGGTTCTGTTTTTGTTTCAAATGAATTTTTTGTATCTTAGATGTTTCATAAACTTACATGGAACCAAGAAAGATAACGGTAAAACACTATCTTAACCTGCGGGCTAAACCTCAGTTTCATGGGAAGGAAAAATTCTACCCTCTTTATATTCAAATTATTGTTACCGGGAAAAAAGCGCAGATCAAAAGCCGCATCAATGAACACCTGAAAATATACAGAAGTGATATCGAACGGATTACCCACAATGACCTGGAACTCAAAAATCTGTTTCTCGAAGGGTATTTCAGTGAAACCTGGCTCAAGCTGATGCAGAAGCAGAAGCTTTTCCCCCTCTGGCATCTTCTGAATGATGAAATCAATGTGATCACTCGTATTATCAAATACCACGACCCGTTTCACAATAAGGATTTTTCCCTTTCCAATTTCAGCGTTGAATACCAGAAGCATTCTACTGAAATTACACATATACTCGACGAAAGCATAAAAGAATGGTACCGGGATGAACTGAAAAACCTTTTTCTGAAAACCATAGACCAGGATGAAAACAAAGAATTGTTCCGGCTTACAAATTATTTTATACACTTTATCAACTGGAACAATTCGTTCAGTTCTTTTTACGAAACTACCTTTGAAATACTTCCCAGCGAGCTGAAAATGCTTGAAAACATGCTTTCAAACGAATTGCGTGTGTCCATTAAAGCCTACCTTGCCTTTCATACCAAAGTAAATATTCTGAAGCGATTTTTCGAGAAAAGAGAACTTGGCCGCATTTCAATCCTCTCTTACCTCGACTGGGAAACTGATATACGTGAATTCCTCCGGAGCGAATTTGAAAAGATTTTCGGTGAACAGAAGGCTCTGGAGTATATTATTAGCCTTGATGATATCCTGACAAAGAAAATCAAACAATAATTTCCTCTCCAGCCGGAATCAGATTTTTTTCTTCTTGAACCCGGAATATTCAGAGCTTTCTCAGACGCGGATGCCTATGACCAGAACATCATCAGTTTGCTCATAATCTTTTTTCCACTGAAGAAAACGCTCCTCCAGAATGTCATACTGGCGGCTCATTGGCAGGGCAGATATTTCCAGCAGAATTTCCTTAAAGGTTTTTCGAAGCATTTTTTTACCTGATGGCCCACCGAACTGGTCTGGATAACCATCTGAAAACAAATACAGCATATCGCTGGCCTCCAGCGTTAACAGATGATTTGTAAAAGACACCATGTTCCGGTGAATCCCGATGGGCATCTTATCCCCTTTAATTTCGAGGAGTTCACCTTTCCGAACGATCACCAGGTTATTATTGGCCCCTGCAAATTCACCCTTCCTGGTGACAGGATCAATTATGCATAAACCCATATCAATGCCGTCCTTATGCTCTGTTTCGGTTCCTTTTTGCCCAAGAATTCTTATAATGTAACTGCGTATATTATCCAGCAGGAGGGCAGGAGTAATTTCATCGTTTTTACCTACAACTTCAGTAAGGAAAGTAATACCGAGAAAACTCATGAAAGCTCCCGGTACTCCATGGCCGGTTGAATCGGCTGCTGTAATGATCACCCGCCCGTTTTTTTGTGCAGCCCAGTAAAAATCGCCGCTGACAACGTCTTTCGGACGGAAAAGTATAAAATGATCAGGAAGAATCCTGTTCAGATCATCATTGGAAGGAAGGATGGCCTTCTGAATCTGGGCTGCGTATTGTATGCTGTCAAGTATTTCCTTTTTCTGCTGATAAATCTGATCTCTCTGACGCTCAGCCAGATCTCTCTGCAATTCAATTTCCTCATTGGCATCTTCGAGTTCCCTCGTCCGCTCTTTTACCAGCTTCTCCAGCATTTCTTTCTGCTTCTGTATCCTGTATATCCTCCACTGGTTAATCAGAACAAAAACGGTAACAATCAGAATAATGAGACTAATTTTAAAGATCCAGGTTTCATACCAGGCTTTGCGTATCATAAAGCTGTACTTCTGAGAATAGCCCCAGATGCCGTTTTTCCCGCGCGCTTTGTAAACAAACTCATACTTGCCCGGTGGAAGATTCGTATATACCGCCTTATAGTCCATTCCCTTGTTGTAGGATGAATAATCATTTTCCAGACCCCGCAGATAAAATTCATACTCCACTGAGCCTTCATCAGAAAATGTCAGAGCCGAAATTTCAAATACAAGGTTGTTTTCTTTTCTTTTAAACTTTCTATGGTTTTCGGGTTTAATCTCCTTCCCGTTCAGGAAAATCCTTTCCAGATAGCAGATTGGTGCATAGGCCTGAACCGATGCAGCCCGCAAATTAAAATTCGACAGTCCGTGGTAGGTGCTTATCCATAAAATTCCGGAAGCGTCAACAAAAAGACCCCCGGTGGTAATTTCTCCTCCGAGCAGACCATCCTTTGTCGACATACTGAGTTCTTCCCTTAAAGTGAGCTTGTTCAGATAAACAAAGCCCTTGTTTGTACCCAGCCACAGATATGCTTTGTTTTTGGCCGGAATGATCGATTTGATAACGACATCCGTCTGGTTTGAATAAGGAACCTTCTGAAGTTCATTGTTTTGTAATACATAAAGCCCGTTGTCCGTGCCGATCCAGAATTTCCCTTCGTCATAACATACCGACCAGGTAGCATGACCGATATCTTTGACAAGCCGGAAACCATAATTGCCAAATTCAATGATTCCATTCCGGTTGCCGCCATAAATCCTGCCTTCCGCTTCGATAAGAGTATGAACATTTGATGTGGCCCGGTTTTCATACGTAATTACGGGGTCGCCCGGATGGCGAAGATAATAGACCTTCCCTTCCGAACCGGTCATAAGAAATATTTCTCCCTTTGAGCTGATAAACATTCTTTCCAGCCGGAGAAGCGGCTGATGAAAAGTGAATGTTTTTGCAACACTTCCTGAAGCGGGGTTCATCAGGTACAATTTTTCTGCCGTTGCAATAACTATCCTTCCGTCAGGATATTTTCCCAATACCGCTCTACCCGGTGTGATGCCTAGTTTCTTACCAACGTCTGTAAGCCGGCCGTCGTAAGAAAAAACGCCGTTGTTGGAGGCAATCCATATGGACCCCTGTTTGTCCTGGACAACGGAATAGACATAGCTGTTAATTATGTTCGGGTTGAAGTTTCGTAACCCTTTTTTGTTTGTCATCCTCTGCAATCCTCCGCTGAATCCTATCCACAAATTATCTTCCGTATCTTCATAGAGCGAAAGAATGGTATTGTTCTTCAATCCGATTTCCTGCTCGAATACTTTGGCCCGCTGATGTAAAGAAAACACCTGGTAAAACCGGTAATCGGAAAGAAGCCAAACCCCGCCGTACCGGGAAGCCAGGATCTTTTTTATCGCCCCTCCTGACAATCCCAGAGTTTCATTCAGCCGACGCACCTGATGAAGTTTCCCTTCCGCCAGATCAGAGGCTCCTATAATAAATAATCCTTTGGGGGTTGAATACCATATGTTTTCATTCGGATCAATCAGCAAAGACAGGCAGGGTTCACTGGTCAGCCGGATAAAATCGCCTCCGGGATTCAGTAAAAATATGCCTTCACTGGTAGCAAAAAAATAGGAACGGGTTTTTGGAATGCATCCCATATCAGAAACTGCGGGAATACTTCCGGCATAGCTGACAATCTTACCCTCAGGACTCAGCATATGAAGTGCCGGATTACCAAGAAACCATTTGTTCTGAAAGGAATCAACGTACACACCTGCAAACGGTTCTCCCTCCAGAAAGATTCGTTGTATTTTCTCACCGGCCATAACGGCAATACCTCTTGAAGTAGCAAAATACAACGTTCCGGAAGAATCAACAGCCATCCCGTTAACAGCATTGCCCGGAAGTCCGTTATGCCGGTCGTATACCTGCATTTCACGTCCGTTATACCTGGCCGCGCCGGCATTGGTGCCAAACCACATATACCCGCGTTTATCCTGTAGGATGGACAATACATCTTCCTGCGGCAAACCGTCTTCAGTGCCGTACAAAACGTATGGAAACTGCCCTGCCTGAAACGATTCATAATAATTGTCCATTATCGCTTCGGTGGAAAATTTGTACTCTGTATGCAGGGATTCCTGGAGAATTTTAAGCAGGCCATTCCTGTTTGACTCGGCTATAAAATGCTGAAGAGACTTTTTTAAAAGGGGCTGATCCTTTCTCACTGCCCAGCAGATTTCGGTTTCGCCCATCGGAAATTTGATTTCCAGCTCGGGATATTCCGATAGTTCAAAAAATGCATTCAGAATAATGGCATAATCAGCTTTGCCACTGCTCACTGCTTCGAGAAAATGATCCACATCAGTATACATCAGATCCCTGCATCCTTTTCCGAGCAGAATGTCTTCGTAAACGGTACCCTTCGCCACTACCCCTCTCAGCTTCAGTAAATCTTTATCATTTGCAATATGTGTCTTTTTTCTTGCAACCAAAGAATATTCACCGGGGAAAAGAGGCACCAGATCCACCTTATTTGTCCGCCAGTAAACCGGCACAAAAATGTCACAGGCTACGTCAAAACAGTTAAACCAATCGGGCGTATAAGAACTGTCTTTGACAATTTTACCTTCTTTGTTTTCAAAGTATTTCGAAGAATTTGGCGTAATGACATAATCCAGCCTCACTCCCAGGTAATCAGCAAACTCTTCGGCAAGCGCATGCATAAATTGCTTGTTCTCGCCTTCATGAAATACAAAATTCCTTTCACGAAACGCAACAACCAGTTCCTTTGCGGCAATTATCTGGTCGAGGTCACGGCGGATATATTTCGGCCGCGCTGTCTTGCGCAGCTGGGCAACATATGATGAATATCTGATATGAAACTTGCCGGAAAAGATTCTGTCGAGAACCCCGTTTTCTGCAATTGCTTCAAAAAAATCCTCCACCTCAAAACGCAGATCGCTGTTTTTTTCTACTGCCCAAGCACTTCTCGAAATCGGACTAACCGGAAACGCTATCCTCACTTTCTCCTGATTCTCGCTGAAGAACTGTAAAGCTTCATCAGCATCCAGAACGATTCCGAATACTTTCCTTTTGAGAAGAAGTTCCTTTGATTCATCTGTTGTTTTAACCGGTATCAGCTGGATGGCGTCTCCGGTCTCCCTGTTTATCTCCTGCATATGGGTTTCAAAACTCGTTCCTTTCATAAAGGCAATCTTTTTCCCCGAAAGATCCCTGTAATGTTCAGGAACAATGCCTTCGCTCCCGACCAGCAATAGTTCGGCCGAATAAAGCGTGCGGGCAAAATCGAACAGCCTCTGTCTCCATTCCAGGATTGAAAAGGTACTGCAGACAATATCAACCTTTTTAAATGCATCCGGTGTATATCTGATGGAAGGATTTGTTTCAATATCGGAAGGAATCTTTCCGTTCCTGCTGAAAACCTCGTTCCAGTCAATGGTAACCTCAACAGGTTTGACATTCAGATAACGTGCAAACTCCAGAGCCAGAGGATAATTAATATTCGCATAATCCCATTGCGTTAATCCGATATAGAGCTTGCCGCTTCGTTTGATTTCCTGAAGACTTCGCCCCTCCGAGGGAATGGTAAAAACTATGCCAACAATCAGGCACAGAAAAAAAAACAGCAAATGCCTTTTCCGACCTGAATAAAAGCTTTCCCTCCGAAACCATCGGAGTGTTCCGGCAAACCGAAAAAAGGAACCGGAATTTTTGCTATGTTGTCCAGAAAATCCTGGAGCATTGCATTTCACGAAAGGCATTGCTCCGGCAGGTTGGAAAGTTAGGGGGTTCATTATTGGGCAATAAATTGATACCAGATTTTCCCTTTTTGTCTGGCAGGTGCAGCAGGATCAGCATTAAATTTGCTCCGCAGGGCATATTTCACCGCCGCATCGAAAAGACATTCATCGGACGTGGTTGACTTTTCCGGGACAACCCGGGCCGAAATAACATTGCCCTGCTGATCCACGTAAATTTCTGTTTCCACCAGACCCTGTCCTTCACATTTATAAACCGGTACAGGAATAAATCTCTGTTTCCTTTTCGGTGCTTCAAATTCAAACATGATGGTGGTGGGTCCACGGTAAATCTTTTCTTCCGTCTTTTTTTGCGGGTTCTCCTGTTGCACCTGAAGCCCGGCATCACTGCGTTCGGTACTTGCCTCGTTGTTCTGATTCATTTCTGCCGACTGCGGACTTTGCAGTGCCTTAAATCCGGGCAAATCCATCTTCTGTTCAAGCTCCTGAATGTATTTCTCAGTGCTTACCTCATCCTTCACCTTTTCTGCAGCATCAACTGCTATATTGCGACCGATAAATCCATCGGTCATTTTTTCAACCGAAGGTTGCTCCTTCTTTATTTGTTCCAGTCTTTCAATTTCCTCCGTCTTTAATTCTTCAGGAAATTCAATCATTATTTCCTTGGGCGGATAATTGGTCCGTGTTATTATTCTGGTACTCAGAAAAATAAACAACACAAGCAAATGGAAAGCAATGGTTCCCAGCAAACCGGTTATATTGAGCCGTAAAAAAGCTGAAAAGAGCCTTGTTACTCCGTTGATAATATGTCGGATTTTGTTGAACACATTTTTAGCATTGGCAATTGTGCAAAATTACTAAGGTTTCATTAAGATGAAACAAGAATTTTTTTGTTTCCGGCCCGGCGTCATTGTTCTCTGATTCTAAAAATCCGTAAGATCAATATTGATCAAATGAGTAAACCTGAAGGTATTGAATTCCGGAATATAAATAACACGCACACCCAGCGAAAAGGGAAAAATAATACGGAAAAGATGAAAATCGGTATATAAAGTTCCTCCGCAGGAGAAAAAATCCTTTTCGTTGAACCCCTGCCGGTTCTCACTGAGAATTTTACCGGAGGCATAGTCGGCAAACATATCTGCCCTCAGCCGTTTTACGTACAACAAAGTCTGAATATGCCAATCGGGATACCAAAGGGGAAAACGGTAATCAATACTCCATCTGTGCATTTCGGAAGAAGTGGCAGGCACATACCCCCGCGGAAAATAACCTCCTGATGAATAGAGATAGCGGCTCCTGCTGTAAAACTGATTCAAAAAAGAATAGTTGATGAACGAGGAATGATGTTTCCCTAATCCGGGAAGGAAAATCCCGAACTTTCCGGTAAGCAGCGGTCCGATATCATCTGCACTGAAAGGAGAAAAATTCAGATTCAGTTCGGCAACCTGCCCGAAGCGCGGACTGATATCGCGCGGGGCAAGGCGAAGATACCGGTAGCCGTAAAGACTGGCAGTAAAAAAATGTATGCCACGTACAAATACTGCCTGATCAGGCTTATAAAACCAATCGTTTTTAAACTCCCATTCCACGGAGGGGTTAACATACTGCAAGTAGGCTCCGGAAGTAAGATTGAGCGGAAAAGAAATCCGGGTGCTTATCATCGAATGATCTTTCGTTAGGGCTGGCAAGGTATTGGTCCCTGCCTTATAAACCAGAGGCACGCCTCCCTGTTCTGCCTGAATTCTGAATACCGGATAAAGGCCTGCATAGGTCCATGTCCCCCTCCAAACGGGATACCCCTGCGACCAATCGCTTCCAAGTGATAAAAAAGAAGTATTCAGTAAATCCTGGCCCAGTATCATAAAACCGGCACCTGCCGCTGGGTCTCCCTGCCGCAGAAGGTCATAGTCGGCATACAGAGGAAGCCAGCTATGAATTTTGAAAAGATGAAGCCATGGACGATAAGTGGTCTCTGAAAATGACCGGGAATCCAGGTCGGAGAAACCCGCTTTCCCTGTCCTCTTATCCCGCCCGGAAGTAATAAACGGATCATTTGTCAGATTAGTGCCGTTCCAACGCGTCCAAAGATTAGTATCAAGGGGAATTTCAGCAACATCGTAACCAGCAGGTGTGTAATCACTGAAAATAATGCGTTTTCCGTCGGGAGAAACAGAAGGGCTGGCGGCTCCGTAACGGACGGATGTCACCTGCCATACAGACGAATCAAGGCAGTTCAGCGCGAAAATGTTACAGATGCCTGTATATCCTGAACGGAAGAAAAGCCACGGCCAGGCTCCGGCCAGATCGCCCAGTTCCGCAGTAGTTGCCGGCAGGAACGAACTCCATGCATTGCTTTCCATGTCGTACTTCCAGATACTCTTGCCTTCCCGTTCCTGAAGCAGAACGCCTATTTCGCTGTCGCTGATCCAGCAGGGTTCCATAAGCATTGCATTGCCCGGCGATGGAATCTCTCGCAGGATCGTACCGTCCTGTGTCCTCAAAACAACCAGCGATACTGCATTTTCAGGTGTAATCCCCACGGCAGTAATCCGCGTTCCATCACCAGATAATACAGGCGCAAAATAACGAGACCGCTTCGTAACCCGATATTGTTTCCCGGAAGATAAATCCAACCTTTTTATGACCGAAAAACTGCGGTTCTGCCAGCGCACATCAGTCCTGATTTCTGTCCATACCAGTTGATTCCCGGCAACAGAAATCCTTACCAGATTTTCTGACCCGTAATGCAGAATCCTTTTTTCTTTCCCGTCTTTCCCGATTTTTACAAAAGAAGGGACTTCCCCCAGTCCCGATTTGCAGGCAATTACCATACTGTCATTGAAAAATACCGGAAAACGATAGGTAATATATTCTCTGGGGTTTCGCTTATTCCAAACTTTTTTTCCGGGATAAATCTCCGCAGGTTCCTGATGATTCCATTTTTCCCGAAGATCCTGCATGGCTTTTTTGTAAAGCCCCTGCTGGTTATAGCCTGTTGTTCGTTTCAGACTGATTCCAAAGGGATACAGCAGGTATGGATTACGTGCAGTAAAATCAATAGCTTTCGGAAAAACATCTGCTTGATATTTTTCTTCAGTCCATGAAACCATACCATAGCCATACTGATAATAATCCGGTACAAAATTCCTGTAGGAACCCAGCATAGCTTTCAGAAACGGGTAAGGTTCCGGTTGCGAAAGAAGCAGTGTTCTAAGTTCCATATGAAAGGAGGGCAATTGACCCCGATGGCCAATCCCCAGCATAGTTTCGGTACGGACAGCGTCACCCTCGAGAAACCAACGCGGTATCAGGCCTGAAACGGCTCCCGGACCCTGTTCACCTGCCAGAATCCCCAGGCCCTTTGTAAAACCCTGATTGAGTTTCTGCAACTGGACAATGTGCCGGTATTCATGAATGGCCAGTTGTGTCAGCCAGTCCTCAGCATCAATGTCCTGCGGAGGGAGAGGGTAAATTTCCATACGCCAGGGAGCCCATACAACAAATCCATTCGACAAAATGCTGTAGGGATGAAAAACAACGGGAAACCTTCTTGCTGAAGATGCCAATGGGCGGGAAACTGGTTCTTTATACGTTTCCAGCAGAAAAGCAAAACGTTTTGCTTCCGATGAAAAAGCAACCGGATAGATCAGCCGGAAATGGCTTCCTTTTAGCTGCATCCATTTAATTTCTGAAGGGTCCTGGCCGCTTGTATAAAACTGACCCTTCGCTTCAGGAAACATCAGCTGAAGAAATCCCAGAAACAATACAATCTGCTTAACCCTGCGCCCTGGCTTCATCCATCACCCTCCGGCCTTTTTGGCTTTGTAACCAAGTTGCTTCAGCAATTCCATTATGCGCTCCGCAACATCTCCCTGAATAAGAATTTCTCCTTCCTTTACACTTCCCCCTGTACCACAGCGCGATTTAAGAACTTTCCCAAGGGCTTCAAGGTCCTCTTTCTTTCCCTTAAATCCCTTGACAAGCGTCACTGTTTTCCCCGAACGGTTTTTCCGGTCGGTCATAACCCGCAGATCCTGATGCCCGGGAGGCAGGGTTTCTTCCTCCTCTTCTTTTTCCCTGGATTCATATTCAAAATCAGGATTTGTTGAATAGACTATACCACTTCTGTTTTTGAACGACTTTTTTACCATGAACCTGAAAAATGGATTACATTTTGCAATATTAATGATAACCTGCCATTTTTTCTCCTGTTGCCATTTCTCTCCAAAAGTGAATATCCCCTGTGCCGGAAAATCAAAAGGAAAAATATAGTAACTTGCGACCGCAAAATTACCAAAGAGTCTGGTTATCATTCAGTAGAATCAAACCCTTATGAAAAAATTCAGGTTCTGGAATAACCTCATCGGATGGATTGTATTTGGTATTGCTGCCTTAACCTACCTGCTGACGCTGGAACCGACAGCAAGCCTGTGGGATTGCGGCGAGTTCATCTCTTCAGCTTATAAACTGCAGGTCGGCCATCCTCCCGGGGCACCTTTGTTCATGCTTATGGCCAGGTTTTTCTCACTTTTTGCCGGAGGAGATGTAACCAGGGTTGCTGTCATGATTAATGCCCTGTCGGGTCTGGCAAGCGCCTTTACCATTCTGTTTCTTTTCTGGACAATCAGCCACCTGGCCCGTAAAATCATTGCACCTGACGGTCTTTTTACAACCGGCCGCCTTATTGCCATATTCGGCAGTGCTGCCGTTGGAAGCCTCGCCTACACTTTCTCTGATTCATTCTGGTTCTCTGCTGTTGAGGCCGAAGTGTATGCCACTTCTTCCCTGTTTACTGCCGTCGTATTCTGGGCTATGCTCAAATGGGAAAACGTAGCTGATGAAAAACATGCCAACCGGTGGCTGATCTTCATAGCATACCTGATGGGGTTATCCATCGGGGTACACCTTCTGAATCTGCTGACCATTCCTGCCCTGGTGCTGATTTATTATTTCCGGAAATACCAGCCCACTACAAAAGGATTTATTTATGCTTTGCTAATTGGCATGGTCATCCTCGGAGCCATGATGTACGGGGTTATCTCCGGCGTCATTAAGGTGGCCAGCTGGTTTGAACTGGCTTTTGTCAATGGTTTCGGACTGCCGTTCAATTCAGGGGTTATTTTCTATGCGGCCCTTCTTGTAAGCCTTATCATAATTGGCATCCGGTATACCATACACCACCGGAAAGTCCTGCTGAACACAATTATTCTTTGTTTTACCGTGGCTCTCATCGGATATTCATCGTATGCCACTATTGTTATCAGAGCCCTGGCTGACCCTCCCATGGATGAAAACAGCCCTGACAACGTTTTTGCCTTACTCAGCTATCTGAACCGCGAACAATACGGCGACAGGCCTCTTTTCAAAGGACAATACTACAGCGCTCCCATTATTGACGTTGCCGAAGGAGATAATGAATATGCCCAGCTTAATGGCAAATATGTTGTAATTTATAAAAAGCCAAAGTATGTATTTGCCCCTGAACTGACGGGTTTTTTCCCCCGTATGTGGAGCAATGATCCTTCGCACATCAGGGTTTATCAGGACTGGGGAAAAGTAAAAGGCAAGCCGGTACGAATTACCGGACGGGACGGAAAAACACAGACTTATATCCGGCCGACATTTGCTGAAAACCTTCGGTTTTTTATCGGCTATCAGCTCGGCTACATGTATTTCCGCTACTTTATGTGGAATTTCAGCGGCCGTCAGAACGATAACCAGGGAGACGGTGGGATAACCAACGGAAACTGGATTACCGGAATTGACGCCATCGATAGCATGATGCTTGGCGATCAGGCTTCCCTTCCTGAATACAGAAAAAACATTCCCTCAAGGAATACGTATTATATGCTGCCGCTTTTGCTGGGAATCATCGGACTGCTGTATCAGCTCCAGAGAGAAAAGGATGAAAAGGCTTCTGCCTTCTCCCGCCGCCGCAAGGATTTCTGGGTTGTATTCACCCTGTTCTTCATGACAGGAATTGCTATTGTGATTTATCTGAACCAGACACCCTTACAGCCGCGCGAACGGGATTACTCCTATGTTGGTTCGTTCTATGCTTTCTCAATCTGGATAGGACTCGGCGTGGCAGCTATCTGGGAAGTGCTTGGTCGAAAAAGGGAAACCCTGAAAGCCATTCTTGTTACAGCACTGTGTCTCCTCCTTGTGCCGGGCATTATGGCCAAAGAAAACTGGGACGATCATGACCGCTCCGGCAGATATACCACCCGCGATCTTGCCGCCAATTACCTCAAAACATGTGCTCCCGGTGCCATTTTATTTACCAATGGCGACAACGATACCTTCCCGTTATGGTACTGCCAGGAAGTAGAAGGCATCCGCACCGATGTGAGGGTTTGTAACCTCATGCTGCTCAATATGGACTGGTATATCGACCAGATGAAACGAAAGGCATATGAATCCGATCCTCTGCCTTTATCCATGACGCGCGACAAGTATGTCTCAGGACGCAGAAACCAGATTTACCTTCTCGACAGAATCAAGGAACCTATCACTGTGGAAGATGCCGTTAAATTCGTTCTGAGCGATGATCCCCGCACCAAAACCATTCCAAACTATCCGGAACTGGTAGATCACATACCCGGCAAGAACTTCCGCATCCCGGTTGACACATCAGTTGTGCTCGCCAACGGAACTGTAAAACGGAAGGATGCTTCGCTTATCGAACCTTTTGTCCCCTGGAATATCTCCAGAAACAGCATCAGCAAAAGCGAATTTGCCGTCATGGACCTGTTTGCAACCAACAAATGGCACCGCCCGGTCTATTTTGCCTCGGTAGGAACGGAAGGAAGCTTCGGCCTGAACGACTATACACAGCTTGAAGGCTTTGCCTGGCGGTTCGTACCCATTAAAACACCAGACCGGAATTTCTTTACCTACGGAAGAATAGATACCGATATCCTGTACGATAATCTGATGAATAAATTTCACTGGGGACGAATGAATGCTCCGGATGTGTACCTCGATTTTTTTACTGTGAGAACGATTGCAATTGTCAGAATGCGCAGCCAGTTTAACCGGCTGGCAGAAGCCTTGCTCCAGGAAGGTAAAAAGGACTCTGCGCTGAATGTACTCGACCGCATTATGGAACTTACACCCAACAGTAAGGTACCTTACGACTACTTTACCCCGGGCACAATTGAAGGCTACTATAAGGCTGGCGCAACTGCCAGGGCAAATCAGATTCTCGATGAATTTGCCGAAATACTCGATAAGGATCTTTCTTACTTTTTTGGACTAAAAAAGAAATTTACCGAAAGGGCATCAATTGAAATTCAGGAATGCCTTCAGAATCTTCAGCAACTGATGATACTGGCGCGCACCTATAATCAGAATGAAAAAGCCAGCAAACTGGAACAGAATTTTACATTTTATTATCAGCAATTCCAGAACCTATAAGGTTTAACGGCGGATTGAACAGCGGGGATGTCGAAAAATTTTTTTCGACATCCCCGGCAAAAGATCCAAACTCAGCTCTTCCTGTCCAGAAGGAGGAGAAAAAGGTTTCTTAGTTCTGCCTTCCCGGCCGGGTCGGCAGCTATTCTGTCAAGGGTCATCAAAGCCTTATCGGCATAAGATCGGATTAATTCGCCGGTTACTTCATCAATACGATATTTCCGGAATATGGATGTCACGGCTTCTATTTTTTCACCAACAGTAAAATTGCCCTCAGATTCTCTGCTGTAATACTCCTTCAGTATTTTCCGGTCTTCAGGACTTGCCAGCTCCAGCGATTTAATATACAGATACGTCTTTTTGTTGCTTCTGATATCACCTCCGATTTCTTTTCCGAAAGATTCCACATCGCCAAACGTATCAAGAAGGTCGTCCTGCAGTTGAAAAGCGAGACCAACGTTGATGCCAGCTTCATACAGCAGATCAGCGGTTTCACCACTCGCTCCTCCGGCAATGGCGCCGATTTTCATGCACGCCGCCAGCAAAACCGATGTTTTCAGCCGGATCATTTCAAGATACTTTCCCACCGGCACTTCTTCCAGCTTTTCAAAATCCATATCCATCTGCTGGCCTTCACATACTTCCATCGCCGTTTGGTTAAATATCCTGACTGCTTGCAGAAACACTGCCTCCGGCACCATGGTTAATAGTTCATAAGCCTTAATCAGCATAGCATCACCCGATAGAATGGCAACATTCTGATTCCATTTTACATGGACTGTAGCATAATTCCTGCGCAGGGCAGCATTATCCATAACGTCGTCGTGCATCAGGGTGAAATTGTGGAACAATTCCATGGCAAGAGCTGCAGGCACCACCTTTCCAGAATCGTTGCCAAACAGGGAATAACACATCAGGGTTAATACCGGCCGGATACGTTTACCACCCATCCCCAGAACATAACGAATTGGTTCATACAGCAATTCAGGCTCCTTTTTCAGCTGCAGTTTTCTGATTTCCTCTTCTGCGAGTTTACGCGCCTGATCAAATGTCAGCATAACATTTCATTTAATTTGTGTATTTTCGCATCCCGGATGTTCGTTCTTTTATCGTTCCACATATGAGAGCTTCTTTCTGCAAACGTATTTTCCTCCTTATTTCCGTTATCCTTTTATGCAGTTTTACCCACGCTTTATTTGCCCAGGGATACGAAATCAAGGTTAAAGTTAACAATCTTCCCGAAGCTACCATAATTCTCGGCCACCATTTTGCTACCAATCTGCTTCCCGACGATACCATTAAACTCGACAAAAAAGGGGAAGGTGTTTTTAAAGGAAACGATAAACTCAAGGAAGGAATGTATTTTCTGTACTTCCCTTCCCGCGTAATAGTGGACTTTCTTGTCGGAAGCGATCAGGTTTTTACCATCCAGACAGATACAACTGACCTGCAGGGAAAAACGGTTGTTACCGGAAGCACTGACAATGAAGTGTTCTTTAATTACCAGAAATTCATTGCTGAAAAACGCCGGCAACAGCAAAAACTGCAGGAAGAATTCCGCACCGCTTCCGATAGCGCATCCAAAAACAGGATTACGCAAAAGCTCAGGGAGATTGACAATGAAGTCCTCGCCGAAATAAATAAGATTCTTACCAATTACAAGGGATACTTTGTGGCAGATTTTGTAAAAGCTACACGCGATATTGAAGTCCCTGACTATCCGAGAGACGAGCAGGGGAATGTGCTTGATTCGGCTTTTAAATACCAGTATTATAAGGCACATTACTTCGACAATATGGATTTTACTGATGCAAGGCTTTTAAGAACCCCTATCTATGACGAAAAATTCAAGTTTTATTTTCAGAAAGTCTTGCTTCAGGTTCCCGACAGCCTGATCAAAGAACTCGACCCCCTGATTGAAAAAGCCAGAAAAGACCCCGAGGTGTTCAGGTATGTGCTCGTTACCCTGTTCAATTACTATGCCCAGAGCCAGATTATGGGACATGACGGCGTTTTCATCCACATTGCAGAGAAATATTACATTCCTGAAGCAACCTGGGCCAATGCTGACTTTATTAATAAACTGAAGGATCAGATCAGTAAACGGAAGCCTTTGCTAATTGGCCAGACTGCCCCTGATTTCCAGCTGGTACTTATTCCCGATGAACATTTCAAACAGGCCGCCACCGACACTACTGCTGCAGCAAACGTCTATGTTGGAAGTTTCTTTCGGTTAATGAATGTAAAGGCAAAATATACCATCCTTATGTTCTGGGAATGTGACTGCGGGCATTGCCAGAAAGCCATGCCCGAACTGCATCAGGTTTTTAACAGGCTCAAAGATAAGGGTGTTCAGGTTGTTGCCGTCCACATGCTCGGCGGTGCAGAGGGAAAGAAAAAATGGATCAAATGGGTGAACGACCATGAACTCTACGGATGGATAAATGCCTGGAATCCTTATGATTATAAATACAAGGAACTCTACGATATTAAAAGCACTCCCATTTTGTATCTTCTTGATGAAAACAAAAAAATAGTTGCCAAACTTATTACCCCCGAGGCGGCAGAAGAAATCATCAATGCTCTGCTGAAAGAAAATAGTAAAAAACCTCTTACTTAACAGGATTTGAAGAATGAACGAATTGGCACCGATCAAACTGATTCTTGAAGACGGAAGCGTATTTTCTGGCAAATCATTTGGGTATCCCGGCTCTGTTTCAGGTGAAGTTGTATTCAACACAGCTATGACCGGGTATCCTGAAAGCCTCACCGACCCTTCCTACAAAGGGCAGATTCTGGTTCTCACCTACCCGCTTGTGGGAAATTACGGAGTGCCCGGTGCGGAAACCGAAGATGATTTGTTCAAGTTTTACGAATCTTACACCCTGCACATCAGCGGACTCGTGGTTTCTGACTATTCTTTTGAATACAGCCACTGGAATGCTGTACAAAGCCTGGGCGACTGGCTGAAAAAACATAAGGTCCCGGCAATCACAGGAGTTGACACACGAAAACTTACCAAAATTCTCCGTGAAAAAGGAACTATGCTGGGCAAAATTGTTTTCAATAACCAGGACGTTGATTTATATGACCCTTCCAAAGAAAACCTGGTGGCAAAAGTCAGCACAAAAGAAAAGAAAATATTCGGCACCGGAAAATACCGCATCCTCCTGATCGATTGTGGCGTAAAGTACAATATTATCCGGAATCTTCTGAAAAGGGATACAACCATCATTATGGTTCCATGGAACCATGACATCAGCAAAGAAGAATACGATGGTTTGTTTATTACCAACGGACCAGGCGATCCCAAAATGTGCCGCGAAACCATTCAGAACCTTACGCTCGCCTTTCAGGACGACAGGCCTGTTTTCGGCATCTGCCTCGGAAACCAGCTTATGGGGCTCGCCGCCGGAGCGGATACCTATAAACTGAAATACGGGCACCGAAGCCACAACCAGCCTGTTATACAAGTGGGCACACCCCGGTCGTACATCACCTCCCAGAATCACGGGTATGCTATCAACAACAACACCCTGCCGGGCGACTGGGAACCCCTGTTTATCAACATCAACGATAATACAAACGAAGGAATCCGGCACCGCAAAAAGCCTTTTTTCTCTTCCCAGTTCCATCCCGAAGCATCCGGAGGCCCCACCGATACAGAATATCTGTTCGATGACTTCATTGAACTCATCAGAAAAACAAAAGGATAAACCGGCCAATGGGATATGTTTTAACCCGGATTGCGCATCAGGAGAGCAAGCAAATTAATATGCAGTGCCTAAGCTTTGCGAAAAAGCATCCGGGTTAACCCCGCTGGAACACAGTGAAAGCGACCTTTATGACACATTGCGCGTTTTTGATGCGCAAGGTAGGTTTACGACAGAATAAGTTCACCAAAGTACTCAGGACGATGAAAGTCGGGGGCAAGCGTTTTGATCTCCGACCAGCAAAGGTAATGCGGTTTGGAAAGATCATCCCCGCATTTATAAAAATTGGCCCTTAAAACAATATTTTTCTCAAAAGCTGATACATGCTTACCAAAAACCGAAACAGGAAGAAAGACGGTTAGCTCCCAGCTTACCTTTCCTGATTTTTCAGGAAAAGGTTTTTTGCCAAGAGACGACATAACATCTATACTTCCAATTACCTCCGCCGGTAAAAACTCCCGGTCGTTTCTCGATGAACCGAATGCCGCGAGCATGTTCCCAATGGCATTGAATTCAAAATTATAGTATCCAAGGGCCCCAGGAGGTGATACGAAAAACTCCACACAACTGTCCTTATAAACCGGTTCGTTCGGCTGAGTATAGATCGCCTTCACACAATCTTCGTTTACGTAATATTTTAGAAATAAGCCACGGAGCTGCCATGCGCATTTTACTTTCACATCCGGTTTATATGGGAATTCTTTCCAGGGGGTATACCCAATCTGAAATCCTTCAGGCAGGGTATCAAAAAACCTGGATGCCTCACTCAGCAGTCTGACATCTGAGGGCATCTGAAAAACCATTCCTGTCATATGATCAATTTTCGGCCAAGATACAAATAAAAAAGGCTGTCGCAATTGGGACAGCCTTCTGACAAGTCAGTTATAGGTAGAAGATCCTAGCGTCGATGTCCGGAACCTGAATAATTGCCTCTGTCTTCTCTTGGCCTGGCCTGAGAGACTTCAATAGGCCTGTTATTCAATACATATCCGTTCAGGCTGGCAATAGCCTTTTCCGCCTCCTGATCATCCGGCATTTCAACAAAACCAAATCCCTTGCTCCGGCCGGTGAACTTGTCACGGATTACCTTTGCTGACTGAACCGCGCCGCAGGTTGCAAACAGATCGTTCAACTGCTGGTCGGTTACCTTGAAATCGATGTTTCTGATATAAATGTTCATGACTAAAAAAAATTAATTCAGACAAAGGTAACCATTCTTTGATTAATCAAAACATTTTTCCTGTGAAAATGTATTTTTTCGCTTTATAGGCTTTTCAGATACCTGTCAATATCTTCGGCAGCCTTGCGTCCGGAGGCAATGGCACGCACTACCAGAGTGGCTCCGTTTACAGCATCTCCGGCGGCAAAGATTTTCGCCCTGCTTGTCTGATGGTTCTTGCTGACATGAACATTCCCCCTTTCCGAGAGTTTCAGTTCAAGATCTTTGAGCAAACCCTCCTGCACAGGGTGAAGGAAACCAAGCGACAACAGAACAAGATCGGCCGGAATAATTCGTTCCGTCCCCGGGAGTTCCTTCATAGCCATTTTTCCGTTCGCATCTTTCTCCCAGGCTACCTCAACAACTTCTGCGCCGGTAACGTTTCCGTTTTTCCCGATAAACCGTTTGGTAGACAATGACCAGAAGCGCTCACACCCTTCTTCATGTGAACTGGATACCTTCAGCACGTTGGCCCAGTATGGCCATGGATTATCAGGAGTGCGTTCTTCGGGAGGCTTCGGCAGAATTTCAATTTGTGTTACCGATTTGGCTTTTTGCCGGTTTGCTGTTCCAACGCAATCCGATCCGGTATCACCTCCTCCGATAACCAAAACATGTTTCCCGGTGGCCAGAATCCGGTCCTTCTCCGCAATCCGATCGCCTCTCACAACTTTGTTTTGCTGGGTCAGATAGTCCATGGCAAAATAAATGCCTTTCAGGTCCCTGCCTTCCACCGGCAGATCCCGCGGTTGCATGGCACCAATGGCCAGGCAAATGGCATCAAATTCATTCACAAGTTCTTCAGCAGAAATATCTTTCCCCACATGTACGCTGGTGCGGATTACCAATCCCTCTTCGATCATAAGCTGAACCCGCCGGTCAATGACGTTTTTGGCAAGTTTGAAATCAGGAATCCCGAAGCGCAGCAATCCTCCCACTTCATCATCTTTCTCAAAGAGGGTTACATGGTGACCGGCCTTGTTGAGGAGATCAGCACATGCCAGTCCGGCAGGACCGGAACCTATCACCGCAACTTTTTTCCCTGTCCGGAAAGCCGGAGGCTGAGGTTTTATAAGCCCCCTCTCAAAAGCTCTTTCTGCAGTAGCCGCTTCATTCTCCCTGATGGTTACCGGCTCTTTATGAATGTTGAGCGTACACGCTTTTTCGCACGGTGCCGGACAAACCCTTCCGGTAAATTCAGGAAAATTATTGGTAGACTGCAAAATGTCGATAGCTTTCTTCCAGTCGCCCCGATATATTGCATCCTGCCATTCAGGCATATTGTTCATTACCGGACAACCCCACTGGCAAAAAGGAACTCCGCAGTCCATGCAACGGCTTGCCTGCAGCCGGCGATCCTCCTCGTCAAGTGTCTGCTCTACTTCGCTGAAATCGAGAATCCGCTCACTGATCGGACGATTGCCTCCCTCTTTTCTCTTAACTTCCAGAAAACCCTTTGGATTACCCATATCGCTTCCGTTTTCTTTGTTATCGTTTAATAATGATACTGAGGCGAATCTTCCGTCGCCTCAAGTTTTTTCCGCAATGCCTCCAGTTTCTGTTCTTCAAGTACCTTCTTGTATTCCATTGGAATAACCTTGACAAACATAGGCAGGTACTCATCCCAGTTGGATAGGATAGTCTCTGCAACCCGGCTTCCGGTATACAGCAAATGGTTATTCAGCAACATCTGTACTTCCAATATATCGGTACGGTCTTCCAGGGGCGTTAATTCAACAAGCCCTTTGTTGCAGAAATATTCAAAGTTTCCGTTCCGGTTCAGGACATAGGCTATGCCGCCCGACATACCTGCGGCAAAGTTCCTTCCGGTAGAACCCAGCACAACCACACGTCCTCCCGTCATGTATTCACAACCATGATCACCTACTCCTTCCACGACAGCAAAAGCTCCGCTGTTGCGTACGGCAAAACGTTCTCCCGCTATCCCTCTCACGTACAGTTCTCCGCTGGTAGCTCCATAAAGTACCGTGTTTCCAATGATAATGTTCTCTTCCGGAACAAACTTACTTCCTGCAGGAGGAACCACTATAATACGCCCTCCTGAAAGTCCTTTTCCGAGATAATCATTGGCATCTCCCTCCAGCGTGAAACTTATCCCGCCGGCCAGAAATGCACCGAAACTCTGGCCTGCCGAACCATAGAAGCGGGCATTGATGGTATTGTCTGGAAGTCCCAGTTCACCGTAATGGCGCGCTACCTCCCCGGAAAGCATGGCCCCTACAGCCCGGTCGGTATTGTTGATCGGCTTCGAAATCCAGACTTTTTCCCTGCTCTTCAATGCCTTCCCGGCCAGCTTGATAAGTTCCCGGTCAAGAATATCGTCAATGGGATGAATCTGATGCGTTACCTGGTGCAAGGGAAACTTCTCAGCTTCCTGCGGCTTGTGAAGGATTCGCGAAAGATCAACGGTACGGGCTTTCCAGTGGTCAACATCGGTGCGCTGTTCCAGCAATTCGGTCCTTCCAACCAGATCATCAAATTTCCGGATTCCCATCTCTGCCATTATTTCCCTTACCTCTCTTGCCAGAAAACGGAAATAGTTAACAACATAATCCGACCGGCCGATAAACCGTTTGCGCAATTCGGGATTCTGGGTAGCTACTCCTACAGGACAAGTATTCAGATGGCATTTTCGCATCAGAATACAACCAAGAGTAACAAGAGCGGCAGTAGCAAAACCAAACTCTTCCGCTCCCAGAATACCCATCAAAACCACATCAAGGCCCGTTTTTAATTGCCCGTCAGTTTGCAGACGCACCCGCCCTCGCAGATTGTTCTTCACCAGGGTCTGATGTGCTTCCGAAATACCCAGTTCGATTGGCAATCCGGCATGCTTAATGGAACTGACAGGGCTGGCACCGGTTCCCCCTTCATTCCCACTGATAGTGATCAGATCGGCACGCGCTTTGGCTACCCCGGCTGCAACCGTACCTACTCCATGTTCCGATACAAGCTTAACACTGATTTTTGCTGTCGGATTCACGCATTTCAGGTCAAAAATCAGCTGGGCAAGATCTTCAATCGAATAAATGTCATGATGCGGAGGAGGCGAAATGAGTGTAATTCCCGGCGTGGAATGCCGCAGACGCGCAATGATCTTATCTACTTTGTATCCGGGCAACTGTCCTCCTTCACCCGGCTTCGCCCCCTGGGCCATCTTGATCTGTATCTCATCGGCATTGACCAGATAATTGGTAGTAACACCAAATCTGCCGGAAGCAACCTGCTTGATGGCACTCCGTATGAGCGAGCCATCCGGCAGGGGTTTGAACCGCTCTGCATCTTCTCCGCCTTCACCCGTATTGCTCCGGCCTCCAATGTAATTCATGGCCCTGGCCAATGCTTCGTGGGCTTCCTTGCTGATAGAACCATACGACATGGCTCCGGTTACAAACCGCTTCATAATGCTCTCTTCCGGCTCAACTTCCTCCAGCGGTATCGGGTTCTTCTTGTAATTCAGAAGGCCCCGTAAAAAGTTGGGTTCACGGTTCTGTGAGTTCACCAGATTGCTGAACTCCTTGAATTTTTCGTAATTATTTGTCTTGGTTGCCCACTGAAGAAGAGCAATCGTTTCAGGATTCCATCCGTGAAACTCCCCGTCTTTCCGCCAGTGATAAATACCAACGGTATTAGGATATAAATCCTTCACCGGACGCTTGCTGAAAGCTTCCCTGTGCGGTATTGAGGCCTCCTCGGCAATTTCCTTTAGCCCTATGCCTCCGATGTTGGACGGGGTTCCGTTGAAATACTTCTCAACAATCTCATTGCTGAGTCCAATGGCCTCAAAAATCTGGGAACCATGGTAGCTTCGCAGAGTAGAGATGCCCATTTTCGACATGATCTTCAGAAGACCATTGTCAATGGCCTTGATATAATTCTGCCGGGCTGTTTTGTAATCCAGCGGTATTTCTCCTTTCTTGCACATATCATCCAGCACGGCAAATGCCATATACGGATTGATTACACTGGCACCATAACCGAGGAGAAGGGCAAAATGCATGACTTCCCTGGCTTCGGCTGTTTCAACTATAAATCCAATCTGCATCCTTTTCTTCACGCTGATCAGGTAATGATGAAGGGTTGAAACAGCCAGCAGGGAAGGAATAGGTGCATGAT
>JAAYUG010000038.1 GCA_012517825.1 Bacteroidales bacterium
CAACCAGAATATGGCTGGTTCGGAACGCTTTACGGTTTTTCGCCAGGGAGGGAACAGGATGACAGGCTACAACTGGGAAAATAATTTTTCCAATGCGGGTTCTGACTGGTACCATTCCAGCGATAATTATCTTACGTGGGTAGCTGGAATTCCCTCCAACCAGGAAAGGATCCCGGGAATTGTTGTTACCCGTTTTGCCGAGCAAAACAACGCATCAGGCGCAAAGTCGCTGGTGACATTGCAGATGGCCGGGTATGTGGCAAGAGACGGACGGCAAACGGTTACAGAAGTACAGACGGCTCCATCAGTGCGCTGGAGAGAAGTAAAGTTCAGGAAGCAGGCATCCCTTAGCCTGAATCCTGATACAACGGATGCGTTTGTTTATATGGACGAACAGATTCATTTCCTCATCAATCGCTTCGGTCTTTCTTCCGAAGGAGGCATCTGGGGGTATTCGCTCGACAACGAGCCCGCCCTTTGGCCCTTTACCCACCCGCGAATTCATCCTGCAATACCTACTTATCGCGAAATCAGTGACAAGGGAATTATCCTGGGCCATACCATAAAACAACTTGACCCTGGCGCCCTTGTTTTCGGTCCGGTACTTTATGGCATTTCAGCCTATATTGATTTTCAGGGAGCACCTGATAAAAACACAGAGGGATCTGGATATGACTGGTTTATCTCTTATTACCTGCACAGGATGAAACAGGCATCCGATTCTTGTGGTATCCGGCTGCTGGATGTGCTCGACCTTCACTGGTATCCAGAAGCCAGAGGTGATAATCGCATTACCGACCAGAATGCAACAACGCTTGCTGATATTCAGGCCCGTCTTCAGGCTCCAAGAACTCTCTGGGACACCGGCTACTATGAAAACAGCTGGATCGGACAATGGAGAAAGGAATACCTGCCGCTGATTCCTGTCATTAAAAAGTCTATTGATACCTATTACCCCGGAACAAAACTTGCATTCACCGAGTATACCTATGGAGGGGGGGACCATATTTCCGGAGGTCTTGCACAGGCTGACGTGTTGGGCATTTTTGGCAGGTACGGAATATTTGCCGCCATGCATTGGTTGACAGGCCCTTCAGATTATATTTCATCAGGCTTCCGGCTGTACAGAAACTATGACGGTGCAGGTGGCGCATTCGGTGACACCAGCATATTTGCTGCCACAAGCGATAAGGTGAACAGTTCGGTATATGCCTCTGTTACGGGCCCGGCCGACAGTTCCCTGCATATTGTTGTAATCAACAAGAGCACTGCTTCTTCCATATCGGGTACTTTTTCCATTACAGCCGAAACCACTTACCCGGCCTGTAAAATATGGGGAATAAACAAAAACAGCACTTCCCTTTATTATGCCGGTTCGTATGCGCTGACGGGCAACAGTTTTACCATCACCATTCCTGCGCTCACGGCCTATCATATCGTGCTGGATCCTGGTTTTGAAGTGAGCAGCCAGTTTTACAATACCGGAAACAGTCTGCGCATCTATCCTGTTCCCGCCACCGGTGAAGTGTACATTGAAATGCCGGCCAATGTGCGCTTTATCAGGTCAGCCCGACTGATTTCCCCTGTCGGACGTATCTGCTTTCTTACCAGTGATATGTTTACTGCCGATCAAAACAGAATTGTTCTTCAAACCGAAAAAATCAACCTGCCTTCGGGAATGTATATTGTTGATTTTGACACCCCTGATGGCAGACTGAAGGGAAAACTGCTCCTGCAGAAAAAATAAGGGAATTCTTTTTGTAAGTTTGCCCGGCGCCAAGGGATTGTTTTTGTTTATGAAACCCGCATATTTTGCGAACAAAAAAACCATTGCCTATAATTTTATCAAACATGGTGTTCCATTAAAGTTTAAAAATCTTTATGTGATGAAGAAATCGTTTTCTTTTTTTCCGGGTAGTAAAGGTATTTTCTTGCTTCTGCCTGTTCTTTCCGGATTAGTCTTTTCCTGCAACCATAAGCAGGAGGAAATCAGGGTGATGACGTTCAATATCCGGCTTGATACTCCGGCTGATTCAATGAACAACTGGAAGTACCGCAGGGAAAATGCGGCCCGGATGATTCGTTTTTATGATGTGGATCTGCTGGGTACCCAGGAGGTTCTGCACAATCAGCTTCAGGACCTGCTGAATCTTCTGCCGGAATATGGTTATATAGGAGCTGGCCGGAAGGACGGAAAAACAGAAGGGGAGTACAGTGCCCTTTTTTTCCGGAAATGCCGCTTTGATCTGCTGAAGACCGGAAATTTCTGGCTGAGCCAAACGCCGGAGGTTCCGGGTTCCATGGGCTGGGATGCGGCCTGTGAACGTATGGTAACCTGGGGCATTTTTAAGGACAGGGCGAATGGAAAGAAATTTGCCGCTTTCAATACCCATTTTGATCATATGGGAAAGGTCGCCCGCCTGAACAGTGCTCTGCTTCTGAAAGACCGTATCAGCCAGATTGCAGGGAATATGCCGGTCATTCTTACCGGCGATTTTAACGATACCGAAAGTTCGGAGCCCATACAGAAACTGCTGGAAGGGGGGAAGCTGAAAGATACCAGACGATCGGCCGCACTCGTTTACGGGCCGGAATGGACTTTTCACGGATTTGGCCGGGTGCCTTTACCTGAAAGGGAACGGATTGATTTTATTTTCGTTTCTCCTTCTGCAGAAGTCAATGCCTGTGCTTCCCTCGCCGAGGTGTGCGATACGCTTTATCTGTCGGATCACAATCCCGTCCTGGCAAAGGTTGTTCTGCCCTGAAGCCGTTAATGGGCAGTTCTCAGGAAGCTGTGACTTTTTCGAGCCTGCGGAGAACCGAGAAAATAAAGCCGGCTGACAGTAGGCAGCAAACTACCAGCACACTCCAGAAAACCCACAGAGGCACAACTGCCCATAGCAGACCTACGATGCCTACAGCATAGTTTCCGATGGCTGTGGCGGCAAACCATGCGCCCTGCATGGATCCCTTCAGATGGGGCGGAGCAACTTTTGATACGAAGGAAATACCTATAGGACTCAGAAACAACTCAGCCACCGTGAGCATAAAATACGTCGAGATGAGGTAATAGGGCGAAAGCAATACATTCTCAGGCGCTCTGACTTCTCCCAGTTCTTTCGGGCTGTATCCGATCAGTTTGAAAGAGCCTATTACCAGAATCATAAAGCCTGCGGCGGTAATCAGCATACCTATTCCGATTTTCCGTGGAGAGGAGGGTTCTTTTCCCCTGCTGTTCAGTGAACTGAACAAACCAACCACTACCGGTGTAAGGGCTACAATGAAAAACGGATTGAAGTGCTGGAACTTCTGGGGTGTGAATTCGTTGGTATCACTATAAGTAAGAAAACGCTGATAGGCAAGAAATCCGAAAATCAGTGCGCCTGCCAGGCCAAAGAGCCTGTACTGCAGGGAACTTTTCTTCCGCAGGGCAAAGTAAAGGCTCACTACGGTGAGAAAGACCGGCAGAAGACCAAACAGGTCGAACCACAGATTGGTCCATTTGTCAATGTGGTCAACGGTATAATCACGGGCAAAGATGGTCATGGCAGCTCCGTTCTGATGAAAGGCCATCCAGAAGAATATCACCACAAAATAGACTAACCCAAGGGCAACAAGCCTTTCCCTGATCTGTTCCCTGGAAAGGGTAACCACCTGATCCTGGTGTGCGGCACTTTTGGCTTTTTCCCGTTCGGTCATGTCGGCCGACCGGTAGTATTTTCTGAAACCCCAGAATATAAGCATCGAAGCAATCAGGCTGATGCAGGCCACCCCGAAAGCATAGTGGTACGAGGTGCTGAGGGAATTCAGGTAGTAACGGGCAAATTCGGTCAGATTCTGCATATGAACCGGCTGTGCGGCGGCCAGTTCACTCAGCCGGTCTTGCACCGAAGTGTCTCCGTTGAGGAACTTGTGCGCCAGAGCCGGAATGTCGGCTTTATAAAAAAGATCGTGCTTTTTCAGGATGGCATTGCTGATGTATTCGGCTGCGGTGGGGGCAAACATGGCACCAATGTTGATGCCCATATAGAAGATGTTGAAGGCATTGTCTCGTTTACCGCTGTATTGGGGGTTATCGTAAAGGTTCCCCACCAGTGCCTGCAGGTTTCCCTTGAACAATCCCGTGCCGGCAGCAATGATAGCCAGTGCAGCCAGTACGAGCGAAAGCCCTGTATTGATATCGGTAGGTATGGCCAGCAGGAAATAGCCTGCAAACATAACGATGAGGCCCAGGCTGATAGTTCTTCCGTAGCCCAGAACCCTGTCGGCCAGAATTCCGCCAAAAAGCGGCAGGAAATAAACGGCTGCCAGAAAAATTGAATAGATTTGCAGGGCGGTACTGCTGGAGAACCCATATTTGGCCTGAAGAAACAAAGTAAAAATGGCAATCATGGTATAGTATCCGAAACGTTCGCCCATATTGGCGAAGAAGGCGACAAACAGCCCTTTTGGATGCCCGTTGAACATATGATTTTCAGTTATTGGTACAACAATACAAGGCTTTGCGGACAAATATAAGGAAATCTTTTGCATCCGCTCAATAACCTGAACTATCCTGACCCATACCCGGCGCAAACCTTAAATCCAGAAACCGAAACAATAAATTGCTTACCTTGTATAAAATTTGATCCGCCTATGAATTCTTCTTTCTGCCGGATTGTGCTCATCGGTTCAGGCAATGTGGCTACCAGGCTGGGAAAAGCTTTCCGTTCAGCCGGGCATTCCGTTCTTCAGGTATGGTCCAGAAACAGGGAGCATGCTGAAGTGCTGGCCAGGGAACTGGGTGCTGAAGCATTGCGGCATCCGGATGCGATCGAAGCAACGGCCGACCTGGTGCTTGTGGCAGTGAGCGATTCAGCCATAGAAAATGTACTGGGCTTGCGTTCATGGGATAATCTGCTGCTGGTCCACACGTCCGGCAGTTTGCCCATGGATGTTCTGGTCCCATTTTCAACCCGCAGGGGCGTTTTTTATCCGTTTCAGACACTTTCCCGACAGGTGGAGGTAAATATGCAGGAAGTGCCTGTATTGACGGAGGCTTCCAACGAAAACGACCTGGCATTGCTCAACCATCTTGGAAAGAGTATTTCCGGGAGGGTACAGCCTGTTTCCTCTGAAGAGCGCGCGCGGCTTCATCTGGCAGGGGTTTTCTGCAGCAATTTTATCAACCACATGCTGGCGCTGGGAATGGAATATGCCCGAAAAGAAGGATTGGACAGTACCCTGCTGGATCCGCTGATCAGGGAAACCGTGCGCAAGGCCCTGGAAAACAATCCGAGGGAGGTGCAGACCGGCCCTGCTGTGCGTGGAGATGCCAACGTGATAAAAAAGCACCTCTCACTGCTGGAATCCCATCCCGATCTGCAGAAAATGTATACTTTTGTCACAGAAAGTATTCAGGCATTTCATCACTAATTACCGGAGCTTCATGACCAATATCCGAAAAGATTTTCATGCAATCAAAGCCTTTGTTTTTGACGTTGACGGAGTTCTGTCGGGTACCACCGCCATATTGCATCCTTCGGGCGAAATGATGCGTACCATGAACATACGCGACGGATTTGCCATGCAATACGCGGTGAAGAAGGGATACAAAATCGCCGTTATTACGGGAGGGGATTCGGAATCAGTTCGAATGCGGTTTAATAAGCTCGGAATCAAGGACGTGTACCTTAATTCGAGTAATAAAATTGAGCATTTCAGGCATTTTCTTGAGAAATATGGCCTTCGTCCTGCGGATGTTTTGTACATGGGCGACGACCTTCCCGATTATGAACCGATGAAGGAAGCCGGACTTTCTGCCTGTCCGGCCGATGCAGCCGAAGAAATCAAGAGCATTGCCGGATACATTTCGCACTGCCGCGGAGGAGAGGGGTGCGCCCGCGATGTGATTGAACAGGTGCTTCGCCTGCAGGGAAAATGGGCGCATGCTGATGCCTTTCACTGGTAATACCTCCATCTTATGAAAACCTATTTACGGCTCGTCCGGTTGCCGAACCTCATGATGATTGCATTTACCATGTATGCCATGCGGTTTCTTATTGTCAGGCCCCAGCTTCTGCTGTATGGCATGGATCTGCAGTTCAGCGAAGCGCACTTTGCCCTGCTGGTTGTTTCGGTGCTGTTTATTACGGCTGCCGGGTATGTGATCAACGATTACTTCGATGCACCGGTTGACATGATCAACCGCCCTTCGCGTGTTATGCTGAGCAGGTTGATTCCCCGAAGAATGGCCATTGTGGTGCACCTCACACTGAGCATCATCGGGGTAGCGGCCGGTATCTATCTTTCCTTTGCCATCCGCCTGTCGTTTCTTTCCATGATCTTTCTTCTGGTACCCGGCATCCTCTGGTTTTATTCAACTACCTACAAACGCCAGTTCCTTCTCGGAAACCTTATCGTGGCGTTTCTTACGGCGCTGGTGCCGCTTATGGTGATTCTGTTCGAGGTACCCCTTCTGATCAGGGAATATGGAAGAGAAATGGTTCGAAACCAGATTGATTTTCATACGCTGACGGCATGGGTGGGCGGCTATGCTCTGTTTGCCTTTCTGTTTACCCTGATCCGCGAAATAGTTAAAGATATGGAAGATTTTGAGGGCGACAGGGCATACGGAAGGAATACCCTCCCGGTGGTTTTGGGCCTGAAAACCACACGATATGTTGTTCTTGCCCTTACAGGGGTTGCCGTTGTATTTATAGCCGCCGTGCTGGTCCTGTATCTCACCGACCTGATGACCCTGCTGTACACGGTTCTGCTGGTTATGGCGCCTCTTGCCTTTGCTGTTTTCAGGCTTTTGCGTGCATCCACCGCTGAACAGTACCACCAGGTGAGTTCCTGGTTAAAGGGAATTATGCTGGCCGGAGTTGGGTATTCCTTCCTGGCCTGGTACATTATGACCTATACGATTCATTGAGTATGCTGTTACATGAAAAGCTTTCCCCATACCATCTGATTCTGGCATCGGGTTCCCCCCGGAGACGGGCTCTGCTGAAAGATCTTGGTCTTTCATTTACTTTAGCACCCAATCATGATCTGGAAGAAAACTTTCCCGAAGGAATGCCCGCCCGGGAGGTGCCGGTTTACCTTGCCGGGAAAAAATCCGATGCCTTTGCCACAGGGCTCGGAGAAAACGATATTCTCATCACCGCCGATACCATCGTGATCCTTCATGGCCAGATCATCGGAAAGCCGTCATCAGCAGAAGAAGCGGTAAGCATGCTCTCACAGCTTTCCGGCCACACCCATACGGTAATTACGGGAGTATGTCTCCGCACCAGAAGCAAGCAGTATTGTTTTTCTGACCGCTCGGAAGTGATTTTCCGTAAACTGACCGAAGAAGAAATCCGGTATTACGTGAGTCACTACCAGCCTTTCGATAAGGCCGGAGCTTATGGAATTCAGGAATGGATAGGGTATGTGGCCATTGAGGAAATCCGGGGATCGTTTTACAATGTGATGGGCCTGCCGGTGCAGAAACTGTATATCGAACTGGGAAAGTTTGTTGACAGTCTGCAAAAAACGCAGTAAGGTCTTTTTTATACCGGTAATCTGGCCCCTATCAACTGAAAATTCCATCTGCCGGCCGGCATCGAAAAAAATACGATGCAGAAGTTTTTTGGATGCAACCATTTTTGTAAATCAGAGGATTTCTTTATTTTTGTGTCATACTTTAAAAAATCATAACACGCATGTCGGTTCGTCGGTTTGGAGTTTCGCTGGATGCCGGAGTTCTGGAACAGCTCGACCGGTTTGTAAAGGACGGTAAATACGCCAACCGAAGCCAGGCTATCCGCTTCCTCATCGAAAAACATACCGTTGAACATAAGTGGAAATGCAACAATGTGGTGGCCGGTGCCATCGTACTGGTATATGATCATCATAAACGTGACCTGACAAATAAACTGACGGATATACAGCATGATTTTCATCATCTGATCCTGTCATCGCAGCATGTGCACCTCGATCATGATACCTGCCTGGAAACCATTCTCGTGAAAGGGAAATCAAAAGACCTTACAAAACTGGCTGACCTTCTTATCGGAGTAAAGGGTATTATCCACGGAAAGCTTGTAATGAGCATGGTTGGATAATTTTTTTTGAACAATTAGTAACACAATAATGAAAAAAGTAACACTTCAACTGATGTCTTGCATTAAAAAAGGTTTGCGAAGGGACTTTTTGAAGAAGCCGGGATTCCTGATTCTTTTTCTTCTGATGGTTCCATTCGCCGGCTGGTTCAGCCTGGTTTCCGCGCAGGAGCGTTATGTGAATCCGTTTCGCGGAAAAGGCATCGTTGTTGTTACCGACGGTTCTCCTGCATCATTGGCGGGATTGTCGGTTCTGATGGGAGTTCAGGAGTTCTCCCTGAGAGGAATTGTCGTTACCCGGCCTGCCGCCGGAAAAAGCACGGAAGCCTTTCTGAAGAAAGTACCAAAAGTTGTGAGAATTCCTTCGATCCTTACAGAAGAAAAAAGTATTCCCTGCGGAGACAGCATTATACTAACATGCCTGGCTCCGTTGAACAGCATTCCTGTCCGTCTGTTGGCTGAAAAGTTCTGGTACCGTATTCTTGTTTTTGACAAGGCAGATGAGGAATTTCAGCGGCCCGGAAAAGGAGGCACTGCATCTGCTGTTGACGTAATTCTTCCCGCAGGAAACCTTTCTCTTCCGCCGGACGGTTTTCTTCCGGCTGATTACCGTAAAAACGGAATTGCAGGTTTGTGGCATCGGTATGCTTACAAAGAAACGAACCCGGCTATTCAGTATGAGTTGCTGGCGGCGTATCTGCTTTTCCCTGAGGTGTTTGATATGAAGCCTTCTGTTTCCGATCCGACGCTGGCAAAAACCGTTGATTATGATACTGCAATGCTCAGAAGCATGGTGGCGGAAATCCTTACCGGGCAGTACCGGCCGGGAGAAGGAGTAGCCCTGGCAGGCTTTCCGACGGATCCTTCGCTGTACAAATATGATGTGCGTGCCATGATGGATGAGACCATACGGAAATTTGGCCTGGATGAATGGAAAGCCTGTGTACTGACAGACGAAATTCATGGTCATCTGGGTATTTATTCCATTGTAGGCGCCAAGATGGGCATTCGTGCAAGGGATTATTTTCATGCCGGCACCGATAAACTGCGCGTAGTTACTTACGGAGGAAGCAAACCGCCCAAGAGCTGTCTGAACGACGGACTGCAGGCCAGTACCGGTGCTACCATCGGACAGGGTTTGATAACCGTGGCCTCTGTTGAGGAAGCTTTGCCGCAGGCTGATTTCAGCTATGAAGGCAAAACCATCCGGATCCGCCTGAAGGAGGAATATAAACGGCAGATTGAGAATGATATCAGTCGCGGCATAGTAAAATACGGGCTTCTGAATGCCGGATACTGGAAAATGGTTCGTTCCCAGGCTCTTGATTACTGGAAAAACTGGGACAGGAACCTCATTTTTGAAATCATTGAATTACCAACCCAATAAACTGTTTACCCGATGAGAAATTTTTCAGTTTTTTTAGCAGCAGCCATTGCATTTCTGAATAGTTATGTGACCAGTGCACAGGAAGCGGAAAAAGCCGATACCATTCCTCTCCAGGAGGTGGTTGTATCGGGTTCCCGCGTTGAGACAGGACGGAACCGGATTCCTGTATCTGTAAGTGTTCTTACCAGAGATGAGGTGAAGCGGATTGACCGTTCGAACATTCTGCCGGAGATTTCTGACCGCATACCGGGCGTTTTTGTTACCGAAAGAGGCATGACCGGATTTGGCGTTTCCAACGGTGCGGCCGGGCAGATTCTGATTCGCGGGGTAGGCGGGGTGAGCCCTAATAACCAGGTTCTGGTTCTGATTGATGGCCATCCTCAGTACATGGGCATTTTTGGCCATCCCCTGCCCGATGCCTATGTGGCTTCGGACATTGAAAAGGTGGAAGTGGTGAAAGGTCCGGCATCTGTTTTATACGGTTCCGCCGCTATGGCCGGGGTGGTCAATATCATCACGCGCCGTCTGCAGGCCGAAGGGCCTTCCCTTTCAGCCAGGGTTTCGTATGGTTCGTTCAATACACAGAAATATATGGTGAACGGAGGATACCGGTGGAAGAAATTCGGAGTATTTGCATCCGTCAACCGGGACCATACCGACGGAGAGCGTGACAGCAGTGTTTTTGACATTACCAACGGCTTTGTCAAGTTATCGTGGGATCCTTTGTCCCATTTATCAGTAAGTGCCAACGTAATGGCTGCTGCCTTTACTTCACAGGATCCGGGCCCCATCTTTAAACCTGCTTCATTCTGGGTAGATATTAAAAGGGGACAGACGGCATTGAGTGTAGAAAATAAATTTGAAAAAACGCAGGGAGGACTTACCGTCTTTTACAATTTTGGCAAGCATGTATTGGCCGACGGATGGCATTCACGCGACGGGCAGGCCGGCATCAGCCTGTATCAGGGAGTGTCGCTGTTCAGGGGAAACCGTTTGACGGCAGGTATCGATTACAAAAATACCGGCGGGATTGGCAGCAGCGGAATGAATCATGACAAATGGCTTGCCATGGATGAAACTGCGGGGTATCTTTTTGCCCAGCAGCAATTGTTTGGTCAGGTAAATCTGAGCGGAGGCCTTCGGCTTGAAAACAACAGTATTTACGGTTCTGAATGGGTTCCGCAGGCCGGCGCCACCTGGAATCCCGGCCGTCTGACCACCCTGCGGGTGAGCGCTTCAAAAGGTTTTCGCAACCCAACCATCATGGAACTCTATCTGTTTGCCCCGAACCCGGACCTGAAACCGGAACGTATCTGGAACTATGAAGCCGGAATCATGCAGAAGTGGCTGGATGGAAAAATCAATACCGAACTGACGCTTTATATGCTCGACGGAAGCAACTTTATCCAGGTTTTGCCTAACCCTAATCCTCCGCCGCCCATGAAACGGCAGAATGCGGGATCTGTGAAGAATCAGGGTGTGGAATGCCAGATTTCAGGCATGATTTCTTCCGGGCTGAGCTGGCGTGCCGGATACAGTTATCTGCATATGGAGAACCTGGTACTGGCCGCTCCGCAGCATCAGATTCTTTACGGAGCGATGTGGAAAAATGAAAAATTTTCGGTTTCTTTGGACGGGAAGACGATCAGCGGTCTTTATACAAAGCTTCCTGCTGAAAGCGATCCCGGTGTGAAGCAGGATTTTACCGTGCTGAATGTCCGGGTTTCCTGGCAGGTGGTGAAATATACCGAAGTGTTTGTGACAGGCCGCAATCTTCTGAATGCAGATTATGAGATTTTTAACGGGTATCCCATGCCCGGGATCAATTTCATAGGTGGAATAACATTTGATCTGAAATAGCGAAAAGGTGGAACAAAGTTTATCGGTACTCATTCCTCTGGCTGCCAGCATTGGGTTTATTCACACCCTCTTTGGCCCCGATCATTATCTGCCCTTCATTGTGATGGCCAGGGCGAGGAAATGGTCGTGGCCGAAGACGGGCCTGATCACATTGTTATGTGGCATCGGGCATGTAGGCAGTTCCATTGTTATCGGAGCTATTGGCATAGCGCTTGGCTACGGGGTACAGCATCTCGAAAAAATTGAGTCGGTGAGGGGCGACTGGGCCGCATGGGCTCTCTTCCTTTTTGGGATCGGATACCTTCTCTGGGGGCTGTGGAAGGGGATAAGAAACAAACCGCACAGGCATTTCCACGTGCACGACGATGGAAGTATTCACACCCACCAGCACAGCCATATACAGAGGGCTGTTCATAATCATGATCACCGGCCTGAAGAAGACGTGAACCTTACTCCATGGATTCTTTTTATTGTTTTTGTGCTGGGGCCCTGTGAACCCCTGATTCCGGTGCTTATGTATCCGGCGGCAAGGCACAGTATGGATGGGGTTGTGCTGGTGGCTGTTGTGTTTTCGGCTGTCACCATAGCCACCATGCTCACCATTGTGTTTCTGGGCAGGTATGGATTGAATCAGCTTCCGGTGGCCAAATTCGACCGGTGGATGCACGCGGCAGCCGGCGGGGCCATTGCGTTGAGCGGTGCGGCTGTTCTTTTCCTCGGACTGTGATTTTGGGCTTTTTATTTCCCTTCATCCCCTGGGGAAAGAGCGTAAAGCACAGAGCGTAAAGCGTAAAGAAATAGTGTTCATCAGTTTATTCTCATCTTAACGTTCTACCCATTTGTTTACTCGAAACTATAAAATCTCAAATCACAAATTGAACTTAAACACCAGAAACGCTGGAACCATGGAACCCTGGAACGCTGGAACTTTGGAACTCTGGAACTTTGAAACCCTGGAACACTGGAACTCTCAAACCGAGCGTAAGGCGTAAAGAAATACCGTTCGTGACTTACCTCTCTGCCCTCCACTCTAAGCCCAATGCTTTA
>JAAYUG010000039.1 GCA_012517825.1 Bacteroidales bacterium
ACTGATGCAGGATATCAATAACGAATTTCATCTTGAACCTGGCAAGCCCGGAGAGTGGATTTTATATCCCTTCAAGGTGCAGAGGTACGTTCATGAGCAAAAAATCAGGCAACCTGGAGAGCCTCTTTCCAGTACCTTTGAGTTTGAAAATCCATACGATGCACAGCCGGCGAAATTTACTTTAGCCCTTCTGCCGGGCGAGGATCGGAGTGTTTCATCCGTTGAAAAAATTTCAATGGAAGTAAATTACAGAGATAAGGTGGACATTGAGGTTCATCTGGAGCCTTTTCAGGTTCTGAAATCAGACGGGACAGGGATGCTCAGGATATACGATAAAAACTGGAATTTGGTTCGTACGATTGATATTGCCGGAAAACTTCCGGTACTTTTCCATGGAATGAACACAATCGTTTTTGATGCTGATTTTGCGGAAGAGAGCTCTTCCAGGATTAAGATTGAAATGAAAACAAGGGGAGATGGTGAAAAGGTGCAATGCAACACAAAATCTTTTACTGGGAAATCGAAAAATGAAGTTTTAAGATAAAGCGCAATCCGGGCTTAACCGGCCGCTTTCACTCTGTTTCAGCGGTGTTTGCCCGGATGCCTGCGCACAAGGCTAATCCACTGCGCATCAGTTCGCATTCGCTCCTGATGTGCAATTTGGGCTTAACCGGCCGCTTTCACTGCGTTTCAGCGGGATTTGCCCGGATGCTTTCGCGCAAGGCCAGCGCACTGCGCATCAGTTCGCATTCGCTCCTGATGTGCAATCCGGGCTTAATTGTCGGGGCTTGACTCACACATTTTGAAATGTTATACAATTCTGATCCAATCTTGAAGGGATGGTATTATTGTAGAAAATTCCATAAGGAAAATCAATTAGAACCCCGAAGGGGTGGCATTATGAAACAGCCAATAATGGCGACACTTCTGGGCTTTTATTGCCTTTTACCGTTCGATTCTACTGTAATTTCAACCATTCTGATAATCAAAAAAGGGGAAAGCTATTGTATTACCATACCAATGTGGTAACAGAATGAGCAGGGAAGGTATACACCATTTCCTGGTTGTTCCACCGGATGCTGCCTTCCGTTTTTTTGTCGTTGTTGATTACAACAAGAACTTTTTTGCCGTTCGAATTCAAAAAAGCGGCAAAATTCAATTTTCCCGGATTCCCTGTTGCCTTTATTCTGTAGGCTCCCGGACGTACAAATTTGCTGAAATGGGCTAAATAATAATAAAGCCCTGTATAATGAACCTGTTTTGTTTGCCGATTAATAATTACCACCGGATGTTGGGCATTGTTCTCAGGGTTTCCATGTTCTTTTGATACCAACCATGGTCCGCCGTTTTCATCCAGAATCATATTCCAGTAAATCCAGCCTGAAGCGCCACTTTTAATATCGTTCATGATCATATTTCCCCAGGACTGACCATCGGAAAAATCATACACGGGAACTTTCCTGGGGCCATGGGGCGGAATATTGCTTGCCTGAGCATAACACACTTCTGACATCCAGATGGGTATGTCAGGGTATTTTTTATGCAATTCTGCAATGGCATCAAAACGATTCCAGTCGTATCCATGAACCGTAATTGTGCTTATGGCTTGCCTGAATTCCGGGTCATCCATCACTGCCGGTATTTTTTTCAGGCCTTCGGAGCGATTGACCGCTTCTCCCAGCTGAATCCGGGTTGAAATATTTTCTTTTCTGAACACTGGGAGAATGTGATGCCATGTAATATCCCTTATTGCTTCATAGGTAACATTTGTGTACCATCCGTTATCAGGTTCATTTAATGGGCTGAGATAGTCAATATTGATCCCTTCAAACTTATAGGCTTTAATATACAAGGCAAAATATTTAGCCAGGGCATTGTAATATTCAGGCTTAATATGTTTTTCTCCTTTTTTCAGACTATATAGCATCCAATCGGG
>JAAYUG010000040.1 GCA_012517825.1 Bacteroidales bacterium
GGATATTTAAAGTTAATGCTTCTTAAATAAACTCCATCTATGTCAGCATCACCCAATAACACCATCGATAAGTAATCAGGATGGATACTCCCGTCAGGTCCCGGAGTTCCCTCATCCCGGGCCACTAATCCGAGTAAATACTGCAGGTGGTATTCCCCGGAAGGATGCTCCTGAAACATATTTTCTTCCTCGGGTGTTTCCGGCATATCATCAAAAAAAATCCTTTCTTCCAGCGGGATAATTTCAACATCACCTGACCTAACTTTAAGTTCCCTGATTATGTCATCCATAATGGTTTTAAGGTATTCCTTTTCATTATCAAAATGAATCGGATACCCTTTAGAAACATAGTCATCATAAATCTGCCTTCTCAGAAAAGGATCATCAGCGTAGCCAACACTGATGTAAACCTTCGGCTTTGTGCATTGCCGTTGCGGGAACAAGGAAACAGCACCGGCAAGGAAGAATGCCAGCAGAAAAAACGTTTTACCCAGGATATGCCTTTTCATTGTAAAGATTTTTTGTTACTCTGATAGGTAAAAAAAGTTGAAATGAAATCGTGCAGACAACTTGATTATTTAGGATAGCAATCCAGTATCCAATATTCCCATCGACACTTCATCGGTTTTCTGAAATGAAAAACCGTAAATTAAAATTAGTCAATAATTTAAAACAATCAGAAGTTTCTTTTGAAATATTTCTGAATCGAAGGCCGGGGAAATGGAATTTGTGAAAACGAGACATACAAATTCAATAAAAATCATAGTTTTGTTTTTTGTTAAATTGCTTACCGACCAACATAAACATGCTATGAAACCACACATTTTTCTTTTTCTGGCACTGGTTTTTTTCTGTCGGGCTGCAGCCAGAACAGCCATCAGAAGGAACCTTTTCTTACTGTTTCGCGCAACGGGAGATACCTGATGCATCCTGACGGAAAACCTTTTCTGTGGCTCGGTGATACGGGCTGGGAGCTTTTCCACCGTCTTACGCGGGAAGAAGCCGATGATTATCTTTCAACCCGTGCAAAACAGGGATACAGCGTTATTCAGGCAGTAGTGCTTGCCGAAATGGACGGTCTCAATGTTCCGAATGCATACGGAGACAGACCGCTGGTGGAGAATGATCCGGGACGCCCCAATGAAGCTTACTTCCGGCATGTGGATTACATTGTGAACAAAGCTGAGGAGCTTGGTCTGTTTATGGGCATGCTTCCCACCTGGGGCGATAAAGTGCCCAACGCAAACCCGGGTTACGGGCCGGTTGTATTTACAAAGGAAAATGCCTATGCCTACGGTGAGTTTCTGGGTAAACGATACCGCGATAAGCCTGTTATCTGGATCCTTGGCGGAGACCGGAACGTTGACAGTTTTGAAGCCCTCGAAATATGGAAAGCCATGGCAAACGGCCTCAGGAAAGGAGATGAAGGACGGCATCTGATAACCTACCATCCGCGGGGAGAAGCTTCGTCCCATTACTGGCTGCACAACGAACCCTGGCTCGACATGAACGGCTATCAGAGCGGCCATGCCCGCCGTTTCAACAAAGTTTACCGTTATGCCGAAACCCTGGCTCTCCTCCAGCCGGCGAAACCCTATATCGACCTGGAACCGGCCTATGAAGATATTGCCGTGAGGTTCTGGGATTACTGGAACTGGTATAATCCCAAACTGAAACCGGAAGAGCAGGCAGTTATCAAGGGTTTTATTGTGAAAAAGGATTTCTGGAAAGAAGGTTTTTTTACCGACTATGACGTACGGGTACACGCCTACTGGGATTTCCTGTCAGGTGCCTGCGGCTATACTTACGGAAACAATGCTATCTGGCAGATGTTCCGTGAGGGAATCAATCCGGCGATTCCCTGCCTGACCAGCTGGAAAGATGCTCTGTTAAGGCCCGGGGCATTAAGCATTACTTATCTGCGCAGGATTCTGGAAGCAAGGCCTTTTTATAAGCTCATTCCGGACCAGTCCGTCATTTATGGTTTCAACAGCGAGGACAGCACCCACGTTCGGGCGGCCGTTTCAAAAGACAAAGATTTTCTTATGGTTTATCTGGCCCTCGGACAAAAGGTTTCCCTGACCATGGGAAAGATCAACGGCAAACGTGTCAACGTCCGCTGGTATAATCCTGCCGCGGGAAATACCGTCAATGCACCGGCAGCGGATAACACAGGGGTGCAGGAATTTGTTCCGCCTTCAGGAGGAAAAGACTGGCTTTTGATTCTGGAGGACCCTGCCGCCCAACTCCCGGTTCTTGATTGATCCGACAGGCTGAAAGAGAACCAGGCATTTGTTGCACCAATGCCGGCGAAGGATTTTCGCCGTTCATTGCGTGCTGTTCATGCGGTTGGGGTCGTCTCCTGAGGACATATTACACCAGGAAACACTCAATGTATTTCACATGTTTCACTGTGTGGGACACAATGTGACACAGTTTATCATACAAGCAAAACACAGTGTTACACCGTGCAAAACACTGTGCAACACTGTGAAACTATTGTGACACAGTTTAACATACAGTAAAGCACAGTGCAACACTGTGTAAAACA
>JAAYUG010000041.1 GCA_012517825.1 Bacteroidales bacterium
TCCGGAAAAAAGATCCTGATGGCCAGGGAGAAAGCTTTTATTTCCAGCTTAACGGAGTGCCAGTTTTCATGAAGGGAGCAAACTATATTCCCAACGATGCTTTTTTGCCCAGAGTAACTCCTGAAAAGTACGAAGATGTTGTAAAAAGGGCAGCAGATGCCAACATGAATATGCTCAGGGTGTGGGGAGGAGGCATTTATGAGAATGACGAATTCTATGACTTATGCGATAAATACGGCATTCTGCTATGGCATGATTTTATGTTTGCCTGCAGTATGTATCCCGGTGACAATGAGTTTCTTGAAAATGTGAGGAACGAGGCGATCCAGAATATGGTGCGGCTGAGGAATCATCCTTCCATAGCTTTATGGTGCGGAAACAACGAGATCGAAACCGCCTGGAGAAACTGGGGCTGGCAGAATCTGTACAATGAAGAACAGAAAAAGGAAATATGGAAGGCATATGATACATTGTTTCATAAATTATTGCCTTCTGTTGTCAATGAATACGCTCCCGGGATGGCTTACTGGTGGTCCTCACCTACCCAGGGGCTGAACATAACCGATTATAACCGGCCAAACAGGGAACTGTATTCAGGCGATGTACACATGTGGTCGGTATGGCACGGGAAACAACCATTCAGTCTGTATGAAAAATATATCGGGCGTTTTATGAGCGAATACGGATTTCAGTCGTTCCCTGAAATGAAGACCATTGAATCATTTACTTTACCGGAAGACAGGGACATTACTACTGAAGTGCTGAACTGGCACCAGAGAAGTGCTCCGGGAAATATGCTGATCAAAACATACCTCGATATGTATTACAAGCCTGCTTTAAACTTTGAACATTTCCTGTATCTGAACCATGTACTGCAGGCCGAAGGTGTATCTCTGGCCATGGAGGCCCACAGAAGAGCTATGCCGTGGTGTATGGGATCGTTATACTGGCAGATCAACGACTGCTGGCAGGCCCCTTCCTGGTCAAGCACCGATTATTTCGGTCGCTGGAAGGCCTTGCATTATTACGCCAGGAGAGCTTTTAGTCCGCTTCTTATTTCGCCCGAAGTAAAGAACGATTCCCTCTATGTGTATATGGTTTCTGATAGTTTAACTGACCAGCATGGCGTTCTGAGAATTTCTCTTTACCATTTCGATGGAAAATTGCTTTTAAAGCGCGAAAAGGAGGTAAATGTTCCGGGAAATGCCAGTACCGTTGTCTGGACAGAGCCAATGCAAACATTTACTGAACGGGGTAGCCTGCACGATGTTTTTCTGTATGCTGAATTCATCACAGGAAAGTCAAAGGAAACAGAGCGTTATTTCTATTTTGATGCTCCCAAAAATCTGAATCTTGCTATACCTGAAATCAAACACAGCGTGCAGAAGAAAGGAAAGGTGTATGAAATTACCCTTACCACCGATAAGCCGGCCAGGGATGTATACCTGAATTCGGCATCATGTGACGGATGGTACGATGACAACTATTTTGACATGCTTCCGGGCAGGGAATACAAAATAACCTTCTATCCGAAAAATGACTGCAGCCGCCTCGACGATTTACGAGTTGTATCGCTTGCAGGAAGCTATGTAACACAGGGAAAATAATCCTTAACCCTGTTCCAGTTACTGCCGACAATTTCGTTCCCGGCCAAAATTTACATGGCTGAGGAAATTGTCGGCATGAAACATTTTTGTACTTTTATATGTGATTTACAGGATGATTTCAGATGGCTAAAACATTGGGTGAGCGGCACAAGGTTTCCAGTTTTAAACTGCATGCCCTGTTATCAATTACGCAGGCAATCAATGAAAATTTGTCAGTTGAAGAACTGCTTGCCCGCTACCGCAGCCTGCTGGAAGAAGACCTGAAAATCGGCAAAATTCTCATCTATAAATTTGATGAGAAAAAATGGGAATGCCTTCTCTACTGGGGCCTTGATGAGAATATTTCAAGAACCATCGACGTTGAAAGAGATCTGCTGAAATACGATGAAATTACAACTCTTACCTCTGCCGGTGACAACCTTTCCCAGCATTTCGATATTGTAATTCCTGTTTATAAGACCACCAATCCAATTGCCTACGTTCTTATAGGCGATATAGAGGAAGGAGAAGGAGTAAGCCCGGTTATCAAGCATCTGCCTTTTGTGCAAACCCTGTCGAACATCATTATGGTCGCCATTGAGAACATAAGAATGTTCAATGAATTGCTGCGGCAGGAAGCATTGAAGAAGGAGCTGGAACTCGCATCCCGGATGCAGAATATGTTGATTCCCAAGAATGAAACCCTTCCAAAAAACAATCACATTCAGGTTACGTCATTTTATCATCCGCATTATGAAGTAGGCGGAGACTATTATGACTGTATCAGGCTGAGCCGTGATGAAGTTGGATTTTGTATAGCGGATGTTTCGGGAAAAGGAATTTCAGCCGCATTGCTGATGTCAAATTTTCAGGCTAACCTGCGGGCATTGTTTTCGCACGAGATTTCGTTGACTGCTCTGGTGGAAAGATTGAATGAACGGGTAATGAGCAGTGCCAACGGGGAAAAATTCATTACCCTGTTTATAGCCAAATATAACTATAGAACAAGAGAACTGAATTTTGTGAATGCAGGGCATAATCCACCGGTACTATACCATAAGAAAAGCCGCAGACTTGTTTTTCTCCGCAGCGGTTGTGTCGGGATCGGTATGCTGGATGAGATACCGTTTATTCATCACGGGAGTATGCTGATTGAGGAACCTTCGAAGATGATTTGCTATACCGACGGCCTGGTGGAAGTGATTGATGATACGGGCATAGGTTTCGGAACCGCCGTAATAGAGGAAAACATAGCCAATGAAGCTCCCGTTGCCGAAAACATTAACAGTATTATTGAATCCAGACGCATCCTCAGTGGTAATACCGCCATCTTTGATGACATTACCATCCTGGGTATTGAGTTCTATGCCTGACCGGCATTGGTTAAATCCTGTCTGCCTGCATCCACGCTCGTTGTTTCTTTCCTGTGGTAAATATCCAGGGCAACAATAATCGCAGTAAAACCCCAGAAGGGAGCTGATATTTTATCGGTGTCAAGAAAATTATTCATTAAACCGTGAATGTAATAGGTGAGAAGTCCGAGCAGGGAAGATAAGGCAAGAACTTTGATTTTGAATGAAGACGAACGGTAATAAACTTTCATCCCGGTAAAGAAAGTGAGTATCATGATGACCAGGACACTGAGGGTTCCCGGCAGACCTGATTCAGCCAGAGGCCCGATATATTCGCTGTGGGCATTTCCGAGGGTTCCGAAATTGGTACTGATGATGGTTTTTTCATACCATTTCTGATAGGGTGCGTACTGAAACATGTAGGTGCCGGGACCAAACCCAAAAACAGGCTTTTCCCTGAACATCCGTATTGCCGAATGCCATCGGTTGATCCGTTCACGGTTGGAGGCATCAGAGGCAATGTTGGGAATACTTTGCAAATGCTTTGCCAGATCGACGGAGGAATCCTGCTTGTTTTTTTCAAGTTTTATCATCAACTGGGTCTGAAAAGCAAAGAAAAGACCTGCCAGAAGGACAGCCCCTCCAAGAAGTGCCCCGAAGCGGATACGGAATACCAAAATCAGAAAGAACACGGCCAGAGCGCCAGCCAGGCTGATCCATGCCGCCCTGGTGTAGGAAAAAACAACACCAAACGTATACAGAGCTGTTAACAGCCAGAGAATAATGTTTTTCAACAAATTACCCTTCCGGTAGTAATAGATAGCCATTCCTACCAGTATGGGAATGAACATGGCAAGGGCAGCCCCGTAAATGGTATGGTCGTTGTAAAAAGGCTTCATGGCAAAATACACGGTCTTTTTATTCAGCCCGAAGGTAACATGCCGCGAAACCGTGTAAATTATCACTACGGCAAAGGGAATTATATAGAACCACCAGAAGCGGAACATGTTTTTTTTCTTCCTGAAAATATAAACCGCCAGAAAATAAAAAGAAACGATAAACCATAGATGAGCCAGCAGATATTTGAAAGAAACCAGCGGCATGGTGGAAGTAACGGAAGTAAGAGCCATCCAGGCAAGGTAGAACAGTACCGCCAGGGTAACCGGATGGTTCAGCACTGGCTTTTCAATCTTTTCGCCGTTAAACAGCTTAAGGATAAAAAGCACCAATATTCCGGCGAGCAGAGGTTCCGTAGGCAGGAACAAATCAAAGGAAAGCCCCGGAACAAGATATTTCAGCTGAACAGACAAAGGTACAAGGAAGACCAGAGCAAAGAAAAGCCAGTCGAGATGATAAAAGGCAATGACAAGAACCAGCAGGACAAAAGGAAGAAGATTGAGCAGGTACTGGTCGAAATAAATGGCCAGTGCATTCAGTAAAATGAAGGCAAGGGAGAGAAGCAGGGCCCTGCGGACATTCTTTTTAAAAAGATACATCAGATTTCTCGGCGGATTTTTTTCCAGAGATTTTCAAAAAACAACAGAGCAATGAGGGCAATAATAAAGGCTGAGAATGAGGAAACTACCACAATCAGCCAGCGCACAGGTTTGGATTTCTTCTCGGCAGGAACAGCACTGTCAACAATGAATTTATTGGGCAGATCCTGTTCCGCTTCTACCTTGGCCTGGATATACCTGTTGCGGAGCTCGTTCAGCTGACGGGTTTCAAGATCAAGATTGGTGCGGAGTGCAATATAACGGCTTCCGAATTGGTTGAACAGATCCAGTTTCTCCTTCAGGGTTCTTGCCGCCGCACTATTTCCTTTGATCAGGGCCTGGGCATACTGATCGGTAAGCACTTCGATTTGTGTGCCGTAATCGGGAATACCCATTTTTCGCATGTACTCTACGGAATCCTGAAGCATATTGACGTGTTTCTGCAGGTCCTCGTACTCACGGGCCACAATCTCATAAGCCTTAACAGCCCGAGCCCGCTTCATACCATTCATAACAGAATCGATGAGCGACGCCACATAATTGGCGATATCGGCTGCCATCTGACGGTCTTTATCCAGAACCGAAATCTCAATTGAAAGGAATTCCGTGCGCCGGAAAGAAAAATTCTTTTTATACTCGCCAAGAAGCTGTGTCCTCTTTGTGCGGGAGGAAGTATCAATGCCGTAATGCTCCATCAGATTGAACTGTTTCACTACGGCATCACGGATTACTTCGGAATTCAAAATCTGAAGAACCTGTTCTGCCTCTTCTTCCTCACCGAAAGAGGTGATGCCCACACGGGAACCTGAATACCCCGGAGCCAGCAAAACCTGCGAAACCGGAACCGATGCGGCAGGAAAAAGAATAACCGTTGACTTATACCGGGGAGGAATCAGCAGGGACACAATGGAAGAGACAAGCACAGCGGCAATAACAACCGCAGCAAAAAAACGCCATCTTCTTATAATGTAAAAAAAGATGTTGTCCGATTCAAAACTGAAGGAGGATTTTTTCTTATTTCCCATACCGGAGAAGATTTTTTGAACACATCAGATGATCTTTAAAAGTACATAGTTTTTCTTTCCCTTCTGAACAAGAATGTATTTTTCCCTGATCAGAAAACCGGATGTAACAGGTGCATCAGGCTGGGTCCACTTCTGTTTGTTGATGCTGAGCCCTCCATTCTGCACCAGCCGCCGCATTTCCCCCTTGGAAGGGAAAACGGGTGCATGCTCCGTCAGCAGAACAATAGCCGGAGTTCCTTTATGAACCAGCTGACTGTCAATTTCATACGTAGGCACACCTTCAAATACCGAGAGGAAATCATTTTCGGAAAGTTTGTTAAGAACATCGGTTGTACCCTTTCCAAACAGAATTTCCGAAGCTTCGGCGGCTGTCTGGTAATCAGACCGGGAATGAACAAGAGTTGTAACTTCCCTGGCTATGGTTTTCTGGAGAAGACGGGTTTCTGGTGCTTTCCTGTGCTCTTCGGTAAGTGCAGCTATTTCCTCCTGCGTAAGGAAGGTAAAGACTTTGATATACTTCTCTGCGTCTTCGTCAGATAGATTCAGCCAGTACTGATAAAATTTATACGGCGAAGTTTTATTGGAATCCAGCCATACGTTTCCTCCTTCCGACTTACCGAATTTGCTTCCGTCGGAGCGGGTAAGCAAAGGGGTGGTGAGGGCATAGGCTTCGCCTCCGTCTTTACGGCGAATCAGTTCCGTTCCCGTAACGATGTTTCCCCACTGATCACTTCCTCCCATCTGCAGTTTGCAGTTTTTATGCTTGTAGAGCCAGTAAAAGTCATATCCCTGAACCAATTGATAGGAAAATTCGGTAAAGGATATTCCGGTTTCAAGACGCTTTTTCACAGAATCTTTGGCCATCATGTAATTGACTGTGATGTACTTCCCGGCCTCACGGAGAAACTGCAGAAACCCCATGTCCTTAAACCAGTCATAATTGTTGACGATTTCGGCAGGGTTAATTTTGGTGGTAAAATCAAGGAATTTTTCGAGCTGTTTTTTCTGGCAGGAAAGATTGTACCGCAGGGTTTCCTCGTCGAGAAATTTCCTTTCTTCTGATTTACCTGAAGGGTCACCTACCATTCCCGTTGCTCCGCCAACCAGGGCAATGGGCTTATGACCAGCCCTCTGAAAATGCATCAGTAAAAGAATTGGCACCAGATTGCCAATATGCAGCGAATCGGCGGTAGGATCAAAACCAATGTAGCCTGTAGTAGGCTCTTTTCTCAATTGTTCTTCCGTTCCGGGCATCATGTCGTGTATCATGCCCCTCCAGCGCAGTTCCGAAATAAAGTCCATTGTTCTGAATAATAAGCGGTCAAAGATAACAATTCTAAATTTCTGACGAGGCAGCCTCGCAATTAACCTGATTTATCCCACATTGGGCATCAAAAAGTGCGCAATGTGCCCTGCGGGCCGCTTTCACTGCGTTACAGCGGGGTTTGCCCGGATGCCTCCTGGAAGGCTTTCATTCAGCGCATTAATTCGTTTGCAGTTCTGATGTACAAGCCGGATTTACTCATCCCACCAACCCATTGGGGATGTTTCATCTCCAATGCTCTTTTTTATATACCGAGTTTATTTGCCACAGCTTGGTAAGGAGAGGAAACTTTTTATTTAAATATCAGCGGGAGAATATTCCTGCAGAAAATCCGGCGCTCGTTCAGGGCGCGGGTTTATTTTCAGGGACATTTGTGGAATCAGGCTTCAGGATGAAATAACCTTTGGTAAGTACAGGCAGAACAGCCGGAGCAAAAACAGACAGAGGCTTGTACATTTTTGAACGGGCAATTTCCTGCTCGGAAAGAATTCGGAAATACGGCTGTATTGTATTGATAACCAGAATAATAACGCTCAGAATGAAAGCCGTCTTCAGCACACCAAAAAGGACACCAAGAATCCGGTTAACAGGTCCCAGGGCAACCGCCTTCGCCAGCCAGTCAAAAAAAGCTCCCAGGAGGTAAATTACAATAACAACAGCCGTAAACGTAAGAATAAAGGAAATAACCGAAAGTGTCTGGGGATTGGTGTGAATGTACTTTGCCAGCCACTGCCCGGCATACCCTGAAAATTTCGCCGCGGCATAAATGCCAAGAATCAAAGCCAGCAGAGCAGCAGCTTCTTTGATGAATCCCTTGATGAAGCCACGGATGGCTGCCCAAAGAAGAAAAATCAGAAGGACAATATCTATGTACGACACGGCTTTTGTATTACAATTGGGTGTAAATTTAATCGAAATCTGCTATTCCGTCACAACTTCTGCACAAGCATCCTGAATGGCGCTTAATTTTTATAAAACCGACAGTTCGTATTCGGTTTATCGCGGATATATCTTGCATTCATTAATCAGGAAAGCAATTCAGCCATGACGGATGCACGAAGCAGGATCAATGAATCACGAATTTGTTATCTTCGGAAAATGAAAAAATCTCACTTGCCATGAAAAAAATTCTTTCTGTCAGCCTGAGTCTGTTTCTTTTGACAGCTTTGCTGAATGCCCAGCAGGGCAAGGTTTACGACAACCTCACTGTGCCCAGCAAAATTCTGAAGATGGACCGGAAATTTGCCATCTATCTTCCCCCTGATTACGAAACTTCGCAACGAAGTTATCCTGTATTGTACCTGCTTCACGGAGCAGGGGATGACCAGACAGGATGGGTGCAGTTTGGCGAAGTGCAGTGGATTGCCGATAAAGCAATCAGGGAAGGAACCGCTACCCCCATGATCATTGTAATGCCCGATGCCAATACGGGTCAGCGGGGTTACTTTAATGATATTAAGGGAGAATGGCGGTACGAAGACTTCTTCTTCCAGGAACTTATGCCGTATGTTGAAAAAACATACCGGATCAAGGGAGAAAAACGTTACCGTGCTGTAGCCGGGTTATCTATGGGAGGAGGAGGAAGCTTTATGTATGCCCTCCATCATCCTGAATTGTTCTCCTCTGCCTGTCCTTTAAGTGCCTATATAGGGCCTCTCAATACGGAAGAAGCAAAAAGCCGCCTGAATCAAATGAATATCAAAGCAACCGACGAGGAGATTGAAGCCTACTTTAAAAAACACAATGCGCTGAGCCTGATCAATGATATGCCGGTTGACCAGGTTAAATCTGTCCGCTGGTATATCGACTGCGGGGATGATGATTTTTTGTTTGAAGGAAACAGTCTGGTGCATATTGCCATGCGCAAAAAGCAGATTCCGCACGAATTCCGAATCCGTGACGGGGCACATAACTGGACATACTGGCGGGAATCCCTGCCCGAAGTTCTTCGTTTCGTGTCGGATGCATTCCACCAGTATTGAAAAACGTTACCAGTTCTGCTTCTAAAAAGCGTTAAAGGGTAATTTTGAATGCAATAAATACGATAAAACGTATCTTTCTGGCGGGAAGATTTGTTGTTGCGGGTGTTTTAATGCCTGTGACTGTTGCCGGTTCGGTTACCGACACTACCAGTCTGCCTTTGTTTGTTATTGATACCCGCGGGAAAATTATCCAGGATGAACCCAAAACGGATGTGTTTCTGAAGATTGTATTTCATGGCCAGGGGAACATCAACAGCTCAGATGATCCGGGGAACGTGTACGAAGGAAACATAGGCATTGAGTACCGTGGCAGGTATTCACAAACATTTCCTCAAAAGCCGTACCTTTTTGAAACCCGCAATGCCTCCGGCGAAAACCTGAATGTTCCTCTGCTTGGATTTCCTCCGGAAAACGACTGGATTCTCATTCCCAGTTATAATGACAAGACCTTCCTGAGGAACGAGCTTGCTTTTCGGATTTTTCGCCAGATGGGTCACTATGCTCCCCGGTCAACCCTATGCGAAGTGGTTTTGAACGGCGATTACCAGGGAATTTATCTGTTTTGTGAGAAAATAAAAGTTGACAAAAACAGGGTTTCAATTGCAAAACTGGATGCTGACGATAACGCCGGCGACAGCCTTACCGGCGGATATATCTTCAAACAGGATTATTACGATGCCTCCAACAGCTGGATGAGTCTTTATCCCGCGCTTGACCGGCCAGGAAGTTCTGTTTATTTTGTTTATGAATATCCGGGGCCGGAAGCGATTACATGGCAGCAAAAGCAATACCTGCGAAGTTTCGTCTATGCTTTTGAAAAGGCTTTGTATGGGAAGGAATTTGCCGACCCATTTAAGGGATACAGGCCCTATATTGATATGGGTTCGTTTATTGATTATTTCATAGTAGGGGAACTCTCACGGAATATCGATGCATACAAGAAAAGCTGCTATTATTATAAAGACCGCGACAGCAGGGATGGCCGTTTGCATGCCGGTCCGGTGTGGGACTTCGACTGGGCATGGAAGAACATTGATGAATGCGATATTTTCAGGGCGACTGATGGCTCCGGCTGGGCCTATCAGGTGAATACCTGCGGAAACTGGCCGGTGGCAGTTACCTGGATGGAGAGACTTTTGCAGGACAAACATTTTGCTGATGAGTTGCATACACGTTATGTAAACCTGCGGAAAACCGTACTGAGCGAAAAGGCGCTTTTCGGATACATTGATTCAGTTAGCGCCCGGATTGACTATGCCCAGAACAGACATTATGTGCGATGGCCTATTCTGGGTATTAACGTCGGTACCCCCGAAGTGGACCCTCAGCCCGATTCCTATGAAGGCGTACTCGAACAGTTTAAGGATTGGATCAGAAAACGTCTGGCCTGGCTGGATCAAAATATGCCGGGGCAGTACAGTGAGTCCACCGGTGATTCTCTGCCGGATAAAGGTTCCCTGCAGATTTATCCCAATCCTGTAACAGACAAAATAAGCATTCAAATTGACCAGCCAGCCAAAAGCATAGAGATATACTCTGTAACAGGAGTCTTGTGGAAAACTGTCTTTGAACCGGGAGGAGAAAACGTTTATCAGACAGAAATCGGCTATTTACCTGCTGGTATTTACATTATAAGAATCCGCACCAGTAGCGGGACAGTGGTTACAGGGAAATTCGTGAAGGTGCAATCTACATTGTAGCCCCACCAGGAATCGAACCTGGATTTAAAGTTTAGGAAACTTCCGTTCTATCCGTTGAACTATGGGGCCGGATTTGCAAAATTTCAGGTTTCCGGGTTGCTTCAGAGGCTGCAAACTTGCTGACACCATGTGCCTGAAAAGCGGCACAAAAATACGATTTTTCATTAAAAATCATAAACTTTTGTTTGCGGTGTTTTAGAAGAAAATTCCTTTATTTTACAATACAGAAAAACATCGGAAATTCATGAAACCCCTTCTCATGCTGATACTGGCGGGCTGTCTCCCTTTTCCCGCAACAGCCCAGGATGCAACTGAAATTATCCGGAAAGCCGACAATAAGTTTCAGGGCGAAAAATCAAGCATCAGTACCATGACTATGATCGTGAAACGCCCGAAATGGGAACGCACGATCGTATTCAAAACCTGGACCAGCGGACGGGATTATGCCCTCACGCTGATTCTCGGACCTGCCAAAGAAAAAGGTCAGTCTTTTCTGAAAGTGAAGAACGAAATGTGGAACTGGAATCCTTCTATCAGCAGGATGATCAAACTGCCTCCTTCCATGCTGTCGCAGGGATGGATGGGGTCGGACTATACCAACGATGACCTGCTGAGAGAATCTTCCCTGGTGAATGACTATACACACAGAATTATCGGCACCGAAACCACCGGAGGAACCCTCTGCTGGAAAATCGAACTGCTTCCAAAAGAAGAAGCAACCGTGGTCTGGGGAAAAATTATCAAATGGATCAGCAAGGAAGGTTACGACCAGCTTCGTACAGAATATTATGATGAAGAAGGTGTGCTCATGCGAACGGAAATTGCGTCTGACATAAAATCCATGGACAACCGCCTGATCCCTACCCGCTTTGAGATCATTCCTGCCGATAAACCCGGCAACCAGACAATTGTGATTCTGAATGAAATCCGCTTTAATGTCCCTGTCCCGGAAAGTTTTTTCACCCAGCAGAACATGAAACAAGTCAAGTAACCTGCTCATGAAGGAATACATTAAAATGGCCTGGCGGAACCTGGGCCGGAACCGGAAAAGAACAGCCATTACAACAGCCTCCGTTCTGTTTGCGGTATTTTTTGCTTCCGTTCAACAGAGCTTTCACCTTGGAAGCTGGCATAGTCTGCTGGAAAACGTGCTTCATTCCTACACCGGCTATCTTCAGATCCATGCCGCAGGCTTTCAGGAAAACAAAAACTTTGATTACGCTTTCACATGGGATGAGGAAACCGAAAAAGCGCTTTTTGCCAACCGGGATGTCAGGGCTCTGATACCTCGTCTTGAATCATTCGCCCTTGCTTCTTCGGGTGAACGCACCAAACCAGTTATTGTAGCAGGCGTTGAACCCGGAAAAGAATATGGTTTTACACGCCTGCCGGAAAAACTGGCTGAAGGAAAAATGCTTGAACCCGGCGACCAGGGAGCACTTCTTTCACGCCGGCTGGCAGAATATCTTAAGCTGAAAGTGGGAGATACTCTTCTGATGATCAGCCAGGGATATGCAGGTACTTCTGCGGCAGGAGTCTTTCCCGTCCGCGGAATCGTGCGACTTCCTGCACCCGAATGGGATAATCAGATGGTTTACCTTACACTGCCCACAGCACAGCAATTTTATTCAGCCGAAAATAGGCTGACAACCCTCGTGGTGGACTTGCAGAACCCATCAACCCTCGACAAAACAGCCGACAAACTCTCCCGCACCCTGGGAAACGGGTTTGAAGTTCTGACCTGGAAGCAAATGTTAACCGAACTTTACCAGCAATATATATCCGATGTGGGAAGCGGCTATATTTTGCTTGGCCTTCTTTACCTTATCATCGGTTTTGGAATCTTTGGCACCCTCATGATGATGCTCAATGAACGGCGCTATGAACTGGGCGTCATGATAGCCGTCGGAATGAAGAAACATAAAGTGGCCGCTCTTGTTTCCACGGAAGTGGTCCTTCTGGCTTTTCTTGGCGTCCTGCTTGGTATTGCTGCAGCCCTTCCTGTTATTGCATGGTTTCATCATCACCCGGTAATGCTCTCGGGAACCCTGGCAAAAACTATGGAAATCTATGGCATGGACCCGGAAATTCCCGCCCTTCTGGAACCGGGATTTATTATAAATCAGGGAATAGCCGTCCTGATATTGACCTTTATTGCACTGGCCTGGCCTGTTGTTTCCATTTTCCGTCTATCCCCTGTCAACGCCCTGCGCAGATAAAAAAATTTACCTGTATGATTCTGTCACTTGCCTGGAAAAATATCTGGAGAAACAAAACCCGCAGCCTGGTTGTAGTATTTGCCATTGCGGTTGGCCTTTTCGGCGCTCTCTTTTCGTCGGCCATCTTTATCGGAATGGTTGACCAGCGGCTCAGCGATGCCATCCGCAACGAAGTTGCCAACCTGCAGATTCATCATCCCGGTTTTCTGAACAACCGAGAAATTGCTGATACCATACCTGATGCACAAAAAGTACTCGCCTACCTTACAAAAGACCCCCGGGTAAAGTCAGTTTCCGGCCGTATTAAAATAATAGCCATGGCTTCATCGGCTTCGGGAGGTGCCGGCGTTAAAATCAACGGTATTTGCCCCGAAAACGAGAGGAATGTCACCGCCCTTCACATGAAGATCTCCGACACTTCCGGCACATGGTTTGCTTCGGGAAAGAAAAACACGATTGTTATTGGCCGGAAGCTTGCAGAAAGGCTGAAACTCAAACTTCGCTCCCGGGTAATCCTTTCCTTTCAGTCGGCCACCGGCGATATTGTTTATGGAGCTTTCAGGGTGGAAGGTATTTATAAAACTTACAACTCCTCTTTCGACGAAACCAATGCATTTGTCAGAAATGACGATCTGGCACCCCTTGCAGGTCTCCAGAAACAACAGCTACATGAAATTCTTGTTTCCCTGCAAAATGATAATACAACTGAACAGGTAGTCGCCTCTGTGAGGAATGCATTCCCTCAACTGGAAACCATGGGATGGAAGGAACTGATGCCCGATCTTGGCCTGATGGCCGAATATACCAATGCCTGGCTGTATATTATCCTGATCATCATTTTGCTTGCCCTCAGTTTCGGAATCATCAACACAATGATGATGGCAGTGCTCGAACGTACGCGTGAAATCGGAATGCTCAAAGCTGTCGGTATGTCAGGAAAAAGAATCTTTTTGATGATCATGTCCGAAACCATTTTCCTTTCCCTCACAGGAACCCTTGCGGGAATCCTTATCACCCTGCCTGTTGTGCAGTATTTTCATCAGCACGGACTCAATGCACTGATGTTTTCTAAAGGATTCGAAGACATCGGCTTTGCCGCCATGATTTATCCCCGGCTGAATGCCGACAGCTATTTTGGTCTCACCGTTCTGGTGATACTGGCGGCTGTTCTTTCTTCCATCGGTCCTTCCCGGCGGGCACTGCGCCTGCGACCCGTTGAAGCCATACGAACGCTGTAAAAAAACTCAATAAACTGAACCGCACATGAAAATCATTTCCCTGAAAAACCTTACAAAGACATACCGCGAAGATTCCATCGAAGTGACAGCTGTGTCGGATGTCACTCTCAGCTTTGAGGAGGGAGAGTTTACTGCCATTGTCGGCCCCTCGGGCAGTGGCAAAACAACCCTGCTGAATCTTATCGGCGGCCTGGATGCACCTACTTCGGGTGAAATCATTGTCAACGGAACCAATCTTGCACAGCTTTCTTCGTCCCGGTTGACCGACTTCCGCCTCTGGAACGTGGGATTTGTATTTCAGGCCTACAACCTGATTCCTGTTCTTACCGCCCGCGAAAATATCGAATTTATCATGCATCTGCAGAAGAAACCGGTGCGTGAACGCCGCAAAAGAGCCACCGAACTCCTTCAGGCAGTTGGTTTAGCTGAACGTGCCAACAGCCGTCCGTCAAAGCTTTCAGGAGGCCAGCAGCAGAGAGTAGCTGTTGCACGAGCCCTTGCCGCCCGGCCGCGTTTTATCCTGGCCGACGAACCTACCGCTAACCTTGATTCACACTCGGCCGAAAACCTCCTGGAAATGATGGAAAAACTCAACAGGGAAGAAAATATTACCTTCATTTTCTCAACCCATGACCCCCGTGTTATGAAAAAAGCCCGCCGCATAATTATGCTCGAAGACGGCAAGGTAATTCGTGATGAACAGCAAGCCAAAGGATGAAAAAGGCACTCCTGTTTTCTGTTTATTTCCTTCTTGTTTTTTGTGCAAGCGCGCAAAATGATTCCTGCACACAAAGGATTCCTGCCCCATCCTTTTCAGGGTATTTATCTGACCGCACATCCCTGATGATTCTGCAGGAACCTCATGATGCCATCTGGGACCATGAACTGCAAAACCGCCTGAAAATAACATGGCAACCCCTGCCCTGGATCAGTTCGGAATGGCAGGTCAGAAACCGTCTTTCGTTCGGAGAATCTTTTGTACTGAACCCGATGATGGCCTCTTCGGCCGGCAAAGACCGGGGTTTGGCCGATCTGTCATTTACCCTGGCCCACGGGAACCGACATGCCCTTACCAGTCAGATTGACAGAGCCTACCTGCAACTTACCTTCAGAAAACTGGAACTGGCCATTGGAAGACAACGCATCAACTGGAGCCAGACCCTCGTGTGGAACCCCAATGACCTGTTCAATACCTATTCCTTTTTCGACTTTGATTATCCGGAAAGACCCGGAAGCGATGCCATCCGGTGTACATGGTTCTATTCTGCTGCCGGAAGAGCTGAAATGGCCGTTAAAGCAGACAGCTCAGGAAAAATTACTGCCGGAGGGCTTTTTCGCTGGAATAAATGGAACTACGATTTCCAGATCCTTGGCGCGGTTCTTCCTCAGAATGAACTGGTTCTGGGAGGAGGCTGGTCAGGCAATATAGGAAAATACGGCTTCAGAGGAGAAGTTTCCTGGTTCCATCCCCGGACTGATTCCCTGAAAGGCTCCAATATGATTCTCTCCTCCGTATCCTTTGACGGCATGTTTTACAAATCATGGTATCTTATTGCCGAAATACTTTACCGGTGGGAACAGAATCCTGCGCCGGAAAAAACGCTGATGGACTACTACTATGCTCCCGCATCAGTCAAAGACCTTGCCTTCGCCGATATCTCTGCACTGGTGCAGCTCAGCGTGCCGGTCACGCCTTTGTTCAATATATCACTGGCGGCAATGGGCCTGCCGGGAAAAGGGTTCTATCTCGGCCCTTCCTTTTCTTTCTCTTTGAGCAACAACCTCGAAGCTTCCCTTATCAGCCAGATCTTCAGCGGCCGTTTCAGCAAATTTGACAGGGGGCCGGAAATCAGACAGACTTTTTACCTTAATTTCTTCCGGCTCAAATGGAACTTCTGATATTTTTATCCAGATTGGTTACTTTTACAGTCTGATTTGAGCTTTTGATGATACGTTCCGAACGCATTGTTTTTTTAACTGCAATATTTGCCTTCCTGAGCATATCAGGAATTTCACAAACCGGCAATGCGTCCTGCCTTGGATCCCTTTTTTCACCTGATACATCTGTCGTTAACAGCTATCTCCGCACCCATGGTATTAACAGCATCTGTCCCCAGTCGAATCACACGCTTCTTGTTACAGCCATTCTGAATAATTCACCCCGCCTTACGAAATATTTGCTCGAAAAAGGAGCTTCACCTGATGCGCAAAGCCAGGGAAAAACTCCGCTCATGCATGCAGCCTTTAAAGGCAAGCTTCACATACCACGCATGCTGATACAGGCGGGAGCAAACCCGAACGCAACCGATTCGGCCGGAAACACGGCATTGATGTATGCCGCCCAGAATAACAACACACGCCTTGCCCGCTACCTGCTCCGGCACGGAGCCTGGTTAAACCATACCAACAACGAGCATCTTTCAGCCATTGATATCGCCAATTACAATCTCTACAGCCGCACTTCAGAATTCCTTGCCAATTACTACCGGCAACACCTTCCCAACTGGACCGACGGCCCTTATGTACGTTTTCAGGGAAAAAAGAAAATAAACCTGTATTATCTTGTTTACGATTCCCTTACCCGCAAAGCCTTTTTGCGGGAACAGACAGTTCCCTTTACTTCTCTTCCGATGAAAATCAAAGGCATGGGAAATGATACCGCTACCTACACTGTCTACCCACCAACCGAACCACAATCCGATACATTTTCCGGAGTGGAAAAAATCTTCGTTATGGGAGATGTTCACGGCGGATATACCGGAATGATTTCCCTGCTGAAAGCCAACAATATTATCAATAACGACCTGAGCTGGAACTTCGGTAACGGACATCTTGTATTTCAGGGTGATATTTTTGACCGGGGCGACAAGGTTACCGAATCATTGTGGTTTATTTATCACCTTGCCCGGCAGGCATCGGAGGCAGGAGGCAACGTTCATTACCTTCTGGGAAACCATGAAATCATGATGCTGCGGAAAGACTACCGATACCTCCCCTCTAAATACTATTATCTCAACGATAAGGTGCGAAAAGACTATTCTTCCCATTTCGGAAAAAATACTCTCTTCGGACAATGGATCCGGTCGTTGAATTCAGTCCTAATTATCAACCAGTACATGTTTGTTCATGCAGGTATCTCTCCGGAGGTCTTCTCCCAGAAACTCACACCATCTGAAATGAATGCCATCGTAAGAGCTTACCTCGCCAAAAAGCCCGAGAAAAAAGACCATAACCTGGAAAAACTGCTGACAGGAAACATAGGAATCTTCTGGTACAGAGGACTGGTTGAAAAGAACCATGCTTATCCGATGGCTGACCCTGCTTTTGTTGACAGCCTTACAAACCATTACCATGTAAAAACCATTTTTGTGGGCCATACCAACGTGCCCAGGATTACTTCCCTTTATAACGGAAAAGTAATTGCAGTTGATGTTCCTTACTATACATTCAAGGCCGAACCCGAAGCAGTTCTGATCGAGAATGGAAAAATTTTCAGGGTTTCTGCCAATGGCCAGCGCACTCCGCTTTTTTAAGACGGTAACCGCCATTCAGGCGTCAAATCTTAAATCCATCGTCTTCCCCTGATCAGAGTTAACACAGCCTAATCCTTTATAGGAAGTCAGGAATCCCCGTAAATCTTTCTCGTTTATTAAACTCACATTGCGCAACAGAAACTGATCAATGTGCCACAGGGTTCACTTTTACTGCATTTCAGCGATATTTGCCCGGTTGCCTGTGTAAAAGGTCACCACCCTGTGCATTCGTTCGTTCGCTCTTCAAAGGCGCAATCCGGGTCAAACAGAACAAAAGAAAATGATTTAAATTGATTAATACATTGATATAAATCATATTCTTAGAAAATTTTTTCATTTCAATCCCATGTATATTTACCTGGCTTCTTATCCCATTTAATGAAACTATAAAACAAGGATTGTGTCTGCAAATTGCCTAAGAATGCCTTTCCGGACCCTGTCCTTTTTCAGCAGGAAAATCAGAACCACCGGTTACCTTCCTAAAGAGGCTGATGGTATAAAAACAAAACCGGTCCTGACCGAGGACCTGTTCCTTTGCATTGAACACCAGACATTGTTCGGTACCATAGTTTTTGTTTCCGGCAAAGTGGCCTACTTTAATAAAACGGCTGCTGCCCTGACAAAGCTGGATACCGATGTGCTTTCATTATACAAACTGCAGGATTTTGCAGTCCGTATCCATATTGAAGACCGGGATCGGTTTTTGAAGCAATTTGATAATTCTGAACCTGCTGAAGCAACCGATGACAAACATAACGAAATCAGGTTTTACGATGGTAATGGGGTCTGCCGGTACTGGAATGTCTTTGTGAATCCTGTATATTTCGGGGGCAACCAGGGGCATATGTTGATCTTTACTGATATCTCCTCCTATAAAGAAACTGAAAACGCCCTGAAAGTATCGGAAGAAAAATACCGGAGACTGCTGCAAACATCGCCTGATGCCATTGTTGTTTCTGATAAAGAAGGAAGATTGCTGTTCGTTTCTGACAAAACATTTTCGTTGTTTGGCTATGAACCGGATTTTCCTTATCAGGGAATTCCCTTGTATGAATTTGTTACTCCGGAACATAAGAACGCTGTCAAAATAGCCTTGCAGGAATTAAAAAATGGCACTGGTACATATAAAGATGGAGAATACACTCTCCTGCGGAAGGATGGTTCTGTATTTTTTGCAGAAATCAATTCTGCCATTCTGAACGGATGCAATGGAGAAGCAAACGGCATCATTTCGGTAATACGGGATATAACCCAAAGGAAAATCATTGAAAAGGAACTGATTCGCTCGAAAAACAAAGCAGAGGAGGCCGACAGACTCAAGACCGCATTTCTTTCGAACATGTCGCACGAAATCCGTACTCCGATGAATGCCATTGTCGGATTTGCCGAACTCCTTACAGATCCTGACCTTACTGAAGACAAAAAACTGGAGTACATTGGCATTATTAAATCACATGGCGATTCTCTTCTGCACCTTATTGATGACATACTTGACCTGGCCAAAATTGAAGCCGGCCAGCTCAAAATAAGAAAAGTCTGTTTCAGTCTCTCTGAAATTATCCGTGAAGTTTTGATGGCTTTTCAGGAACAATTGTATTCTTTGGGAAAAACAGATATAGAATTACGGCCAAAATTCTATCCTTCTTGTCCGGAAACTTTGCTTACCGACCCGGCAAGGCTTCGCCAGATTCTGAACAACCTTTTGAGCAATGCCGTAAAATTCACTCATCAGGGATACATCGAGGTAGGTATTTACACCCAGACCATAAGCAATCAGGAATTTGTCGTTTTTTATGTTGAGGATTCAGGAATTGGTATGGACTCTGAGAAAATCCCCTTGATTTTTGACCGGTTTACCCAGCTTGATGATTCCAATGCCAGACTCTATCCGGGCACCGGCCTTGGTCTTGCCATTACCAGAAACATTGTCCAGCTACTGGGAGGATTTATCAATGTCGATTCCCAAAAGAACATAGGTACCCGCTTTTCGGTTTTCCTGCCTAATGAACAAAACCATCAAACCAGCCAGATTATGCTTTCCGGTGTTGAACCAAAAAATATTCCCGACTGGAGCGCAAAAACCATCATCCTGGCCGAGGACGAGCCGGCGAACCTGTATTATCTTCAGGAAATTCTCCAGAAAACCGGGATTACTGTTTACCCCGCCGGCAACGGAGAGGAGGCCGTAAGGCTTTGCCGCCTGCATCCTGAAACTGATCTGGTGCTTATGGACATCAAAATGCCGGTTATGGATGGATTTACCGCTACCCGGCTTATCAAGCAGTTCCGGCCCGATATTCCGGTGATAGCCCAGACCGCCTATGCCATGCACGATGATGAAGAACGTTGCCTCAGGGAAGGTTGTGATGCCTATATTGCCAAACCGGTCTTTCAGGATGCCCTGTTTGCCAGGCTGGCTCCCTTTTTGAACAAATGATCCTTTCTTGTCCTGAAATATTCAAAAAAACCTGTATTAAGCAGAATCAGACTCATTCCGTAAAAAATATCCTCTGCAGGGATGGTCAGAATTCTTAATCCCAGGTTTTCGGAATCGTTATAACTTACAATTTCCCCGTCAATCCAGCTGCCTGTAAGAATCCCGTTCACCAGAATAAAAGGAATAAGGATTACTCCAAAGGCAAGGTAAAATCTTCCCATCCACGAAACCTTCAGTACAAACTGAAAAAACAAAATGAGCAGGCCGCCGAGAATCAGATTGGCCGAAGTATACAATCTGTCGTAAAAAATGAGTCCTGTCGGTATCAGGACAATCACCAGAAACAGGGAAATGAAACGGGCATACTTGCCCAGATAATCCCTCGGGAAATATACCAGCAGAACTTCATATGTAAACAAAGCCGCATAGGGTATAGCAATAAAAAACAAGACTTCTTCCACCGGGAGGTTAAAAAAATAAATGCCCGACAGATGCTTTTGATTGAAACTCCATACCCCAAGATATGTATAAAGAATGTCCCAAAGAATAAAAAGCAAAGCAGTTATCAGAATAGCCGGAAAAACATATTTCCAGAGCCGGTAAAAAGCGACCTTGCGATCGAAGCTCAGCAGAAATGGAAAAACTACTGCAAAAAACAACACCAGAAAATAACTGCTCATTGCCTGCTTGTTTCGTTTACTGATGAATTTTCAGGGCTCTTTTTGGGCCTTCCGTATATACGGTTATAATAGCTTTTCTGATGTTCCGGCTTAAAATATTTCCAGGGGAAGAGAAGCAAAAAACCAAAGTTTTTCTTGCCTTTGTGATGGTCTTCATGAGCAGCCACCACAGCCCGCAGATAATTCACACCGTCAGTATTTCCCCATAACCTGACCCGCTGATGCACCAGTGCATCATGGAACAGGAAATACGCCAAACCATACAAGGCTATGCCAATTCCGATGAAAAAACCGTAGCCTGTCTCCGGCAAACCATTAAATATCAAAAGAAAGGAAGGAATGGCAAACATCAGTGCAAACAGATCATTCCATTCAAAACGCTTACCTGTGCGGGCATGATGGTCTTTATGCAGCACCCACAGGAAACCGTGCATAACATACTTGTGGGTAAACCAGGCCATAAATTCCATAAACCAGAAGGCAGCAATAACAAGAATTATTTTCAGTAAAATTTCCGTTTCCATAGTATGGTTTTTTTATGTATTGCTTTTCAGGAACCTCTTTCCAGCACTGCATTCTGCGATGCTGACAATTTTCCGTATTTTCTGATCAGGTTTACCATGGTTTCTTCAAAAGAACCTTTTGCCGGCCGGTTTTTCCCAAAATACTGAACCAGAAACTGACGGTCTTCGTCCTGATTATTGTATTTAAGGAAAGAAGGGATATTCAGTTGGATCATCAGACGGAGGAAACGGATTTCAGGATTGGCCGGCTGCAGCTGAACAGCTTTTTCAATCATATCCCTTCCTTCCGTAAAATACTTATATTTTGCAGTTGGCCATGACGCCGATCGGGCCATCATTGCCCTGGATGAGCCTTTGTAGGCAAGCATCAGAGCATTATCGTCAGAAAAATCCCTTCGGCTAAGGTACCGGAAAAGCTCTGCATTCATGGCATCATCTTCCATAGAAAGCAGAAACATTTTCTGAACCGTATCCGGGGAAACCTGCTGGCTGAAACCCTGAGCCTGAACCATGACAACAAAAAAATACAGATAGAATGAGATCCTCATGCTTCATCCGGTTTCCTTAAAAATACTGATTGCATTTGATTTCTAATCACATTTCTGAAAAACAGTTCTAAATTTTCCTGACTTTGAAAAGCAGGTAAGAAAAAACCAGCAGCGAACATTTTTTCAGATCTGGAATTCGCACCCTTCTCCGCAATAAATCTTCCGGTGTGGTCTTTTTAATTTTGTTCAGCAGCGCTGTGTAATAAACGTAGGTTAGATAAACACCCAGCCGCACAGCCGGAGGCAATTGCTTTATCCCTTCCATGCCGGCTCTGAATTCCTGTTCAATTTCCTGCTCAATCTGATGTTTTGTTTCAACCGTAAGATGCCTGATATCGATACCAGGAAAATAGTTTCTTCCCAGCACCTGATTGTCCTGCCGAAGGTCACGCAGAAAATTGATTTTCTGGTATGCAGAACCCAGTTTCATGGCGAGGGGCTTCAGACGCTCATATTCCCCGTTATTCCCCTCGCAAAAGACCTGCAGGCACATTAACCCAACCACCTCAGCCGAACCAAGTATGTATTCATTGTATTCATCCCTGGTGTACGTTGTTTTTGACAGGTCCATTTCCATGCTGTGCAGAAAAGTATCAATCAGTTTTGTGTCAATCTGATACTTGTTGACTACCCATTGAAAACTGTTCAGTACAGGATTCAGACTGATTCCGGAACGGATTGCTTTGTAAGTATCTTCCCGGAATTGATCCAGGAGAAGCTTCTTGTTATAATTTTGGAATGTATCAACAATTTCGTCAGCAAACCTCACAAAACCATAAATAGCGTAAATCGGATCCCGGAATCGCCTGTTTAGCATGCGAACTCCCAAAGAGAAAGAGGTACTGTACAGCCTGGTAACAAGACGGCTGGTTTGTATGGATGCTTCGAAAAACAAATCCTTCATAATTTACAGACTTTTAAAATATGAATCGATTTGTCCGGAAGCAACGTACCCTGAAATAATCGAAGGAGGAACCCCCGGGCCGGGTACAGTCAGCTGGCCGGCATAGAAAAGATTCTTTAACTTACGGCTTCTGAGTGAAGGCCTGAAAATTGCAGTCTGATCAAGGGTATTCGCAAGCCCGTAGGCATTCCCCTTGAATGAATGGTAATCGGAAGAAAAGTCACTGTGGGCATACATCCGCTTATAAACAACATGCCCGCTGAGAGATTCTCCGGTCAGTTTTTCAATCCGCTTTAATGTCAATTCATAGTATTTTTGTTTAATCTCCTCTGTATCTTTCAATCCCGGAGCTACCGGTATCAGCACAATCAGGTTTTCATATCCTTCAGGAGCTACAGCCGGGTCGGTTTTTGAACTGCACGAGACATATATGGCTGGTTTTTCGGGCCACTGGGGCGTTTTGTATATTTCATCGGCATGTCGGTCGAAATCTTCATCAAAAAAAAGATTGTGATGCAATAGCCCCTGAACCGGTTTATCCAGTCCGATGTAATACAACAGGGCTGAAGGAGCCATCTTTCTTGTATCCCAATACTTTTCAGAATAGGAACGCTCCTCAGTGTCAAGCAATTCAGATTCGGTATGATGATAATCGGCTGTGGACAGGATCAGGTCAGCTTCAATGATATCTCCGTTTATCCGGACACCGTATGCTTTTCCATTCCGGCTCAGGATGCGCTCAACAGGAGCATTATAATGAAACACTGCACCTTGTTCTTCGGCCAAACGAACCATGGCTTCAACCACAGAATACATCCCTCCCATCGGATACCATGTCCCCATGCCCATATCAGCAAAATTCATCAAGGTATAAAGTGACGGCGTCTTCCAGGGAGTTGCCCCGAGAAATATTACAGGAAACTCAAGGATCCGGACCAGACGCATATTCCTGAAATTCTTTCTCACTACCTTCGAAACTGAACGGAGAAAGTCGCCGTGGACTATACCCCGCAAAAGCCAGGGCTCAAGAAATTCAAAATATGACAAGGAAGGTTTATATACCAGCTTCTTCATACCTAACTGGTATTTGTAGCGGGCATCTTCCATGAACTTTTTCAGCCGTTTGCTGCTTCCGGGCTCCCATTCTTCAAATAACCTGTAAATAGCATCCATCCCCGCAGGTACATCAATAAAATCTCCCGGCCCGAAATAGACCCTGTACGATGGGTCCAGCCGAACCAGCTGATACATTTCACTAACTTTTTTGTTAAATCTTTCAAAGTATTCTTCAAACACATCGGGCAACCAATACCAGGTTGGCCCCATATCAAAAGTAAATCCTGCTTCTTTGAAATTTCTTGCCCTGCCACCGGGGGTTGCATTTTTTTCATACACATCCACCTGATACCCCATCTTTGCCAATATGGCAGAAGCTGATAACCCCGAGAATCCTGAGCCAATTACTATAATCTTTTTGTTCATCGAGCTTCGTAAGTTGTTAGACAATAAGGTATTTTCCTTTTCAACAAAAATTTGCATAAATTGTTCATTATTAAAATTACGGATTTATTTGTTGTTTATGCAAATCATGAAATATATCTCTCCCGGTAATTTTTCCTTTCTTTTATTGTTTTTGTTCGCCTGCGGAATTTTTTTCCACTGGTTTCCACCCACCAGACCTATTGTGATCAAACTTACCGATCTTTTTCTCCTTCTGATGAATGGAGGCGTCCTATATTTTATCATCCGCCAGGATCAGGGAAGAAAAATTTACA
>JAAYUG010000042.1 GCA_012517825.1 Bacteroidales bacterium
ATCCGTTACTTCCCTCCACTTCCAGCACCCTCACTTCAAAGCCCGCGGCCGTGATGATGTCGCCTTTCCGGAGCATGGGCAGGGGATTGAAGTTGTCGATCTTTCTTATGGTTAATTTCAAAAAGGGAAAAATCTCGCAGGGTGAAAAATATGTTTTATAACATACTCACAATTTAGTGCTGGAATTTCGTGGAGTTAGTGTATGCATTCAAATTCGCAATTTTGTGTATGGAATATCCTTAAGTCTACCGGAAAAATTATTAAAATAATTGGACTAAAACCATTTCACCTGCAGTCAAACTTTTTTTAAAAAATTGAAAGTACCTTTACAAACTGATAGTCTGAAAAAATGCGTTATGAAGGTCCCGAAAAACCGATATGCAAAAACTCTTAAGCTCCTCAGGGAAAGCTTTCTTTTTGCCTGGCATGCCGTGGGAGTGAACCGGCTTCGCACGCTTCTGTCATTGCTTGGCATTACCATCGGCATTTTTGCCATCATATCGGTTTTTACCATGATCGATTCGCTCCAGTGGAACATCAGGAACAGTATCAGCTCTCTGGGTGACGATGTTATCTATATACAGAAATGGCCCTGGTCTTTTGAATCGAATTACCGGTGGTGGGACTACCTGAAACGTCCTGTTCCCAAATACTCTGAATACGAAGAACTGAAGCGCAGGTCCAATACTGCCCAGGCAGTAGGGATTTACGTTGCCGGACAGTTTACGGTAAAATACCGGAATAACTCGGCCAAGGACATCATTGTCTGGGCCAACAGCCACGAATTCAACCAGATACGTCCCATTGAATTCGAAAAAGGCCGTTACTTCACCGAAGCAGAATCGCGGGCCGGAAGAAACGTGGCCATCATGGGCAATGAACTGGCTTCCAAACTGTTTCAGGGCCAGGACCCGCTGGGCAAAGAATTTAAGATCGGTTCGTTTAAATTCCGGGTAATCGGTGTTCCCATCAAGGAAGGAAATAATATTTTCGGGGGGGGCAGTCTCGACAACCTTGTGGTGATACCTCTGAATGCTGCCAGGAACATGATTGATCTGCGCAGTGACCGCAGTGAACCCACCATCATGGTGAAAGCCAAACCGGGGGTGGCCCTTCAGGAGATGGTGGACGAAATGGAAGGCCTCATGCGCAGTATCCGCAGGCTGAAACCCACCCAGGAAAGCAACTTTGCGCTCAACCAGGCCAGCATCCTCAACCGGGGCCTTGACCAGATCTTCAGCGTCATTAAAATTGCCGGATGGTTTATCGGCATCTTTTCCATTATTGTGGGCGGATTCGGAATCGCCAACATCATGTTTGTTTCGGTAAAGGAACGCACCAACATCATTGGCATCCAGAAAGCGCTGGGAGCAAAAAACTATTTTATCCTCACGCAGTTTCTGTTCGAAGCCGTGCTTCTGGCCGTTGCCGGCGGAATCCTCGGCCTGGTGGTTGTTTTTCTCGGGGCCCTCTGGATCAGAACCTCCACAACCTTCTATGTTTTTCTTTCCCTCGACAACATTCTGATGGGAGTAGTGATTTCGGCCACCATCGGCATTCTTTCCGGAATCTTCCCTGCACGGAAAGCAGCCCTCCTCAACCCGGTGGAAGCCATCGCCACAACCTTCTGAGGAATCCGTATGCCGGCCTATTAAAGTGCCTGTGCCAGGGAAATAAAATCTTCCACGCTCAGATTTTCAGGCCTCAGCTCAGCCACTGAAGGAAAATTTTCCAGCAGTTCGGGATAAGCGGAGAGGGAATTGCGCAGCATCTTGCGCCGCTGATTAAATGCCGCCTTCACAAGATTTTTCAGCTTCCCAAAATCACAGCCGGGAAGGGTTTCCTTACGGATAAGGCGAATTACGGCCGACTTCACTTTAGGCGGTGGGGAAAAAACTTTCTCGTTTACGGTAAAAAGGTATTCGACCGTATAATATGCCTGCAGCAAAACACTCAGAATGCCGTAATCTTTGTTCCCTCCGGGCGAAGCAATCCGCTCGGCCACTTCCTTCTGCACCATGCAAACCATAAAGGGAATTCTGCTGTAATGGTCGAGCAGCCGGAAAAAAATCTGGCTCGAAATATTGTAGGGCAGATTCCCGGCCAGGCCTACCTGATGAGGAAATAACTCCTCAAGCGGAAGCGTAAGAAAATCGCCGGTTATCAGCCGTTCTCCAAGTTCCGGAAAACGTTCCTTCAAAACGGCCGCCGCCTCCGGATCAATTTCAACCGCATAAAAATTCTTTCCGAATGCATCCAACAGATATTCCGTAAGGATTCCCTTTCCCGGGCCTATTTCCAGCAGGGGCAGGGAAGAAACCTCAGGAACCGAAGCGGCTATCTTACGAGCAATATTGGCATCGGTGAGAAAATGCTGTCCCAGGTGTTTTTTTGGACGGACATATACCATGCGGAAGTTTTTATGCTTCGCTTCAAAATTACTAACTTTGCCGCCTAAAAAACAGAACGGTGCGTATTTTTCATGATATTCAGGAATGCTGTGCTTTCCGGAAGCCTGTGGTCACCATCGGCACGTTCGACGGAGTACACAGGGGCCATGAGGTAGTGCTCAGCGCCCTGAAAGATATCGCCCGGAATATCGGAGGAGAGTCGGTTGTCATCACCCTCTGGCCGCATCCCCGGGCCGTTCTTCAGCCCGAAGGCGGAAACATCCGCATCCTCTCCACCCTCGACGAAAAAATACTCCTGCTGGAACAAAAGGGCATTGACAACCTGCTTGTTTTACCCTTTACCCGGGAACTTGCTTCCCTGAGTCCCGAAGAATTTCTCCGATTCTACCTTGTTCAGAAAATAAAGGTTCACACCCTGGTGGTAGGTTTTGACCATCAGTTCGGGAAAAACCGCCAGGGCGACATAGAGCTTCTGCGTACCTTTGCCGCACAAAACTCCATTGACGTGTACCAGCCCGAAGCCCATCTTGTTGACGGGCAAAAGGTCAGTTCGACATTAATCCGCAAACTGCTGGAGAACGGGCAAATTGAGCAGGCAAACGACTTTCTCGGGTATGCCTATCCTCTTACAGGCAGTGTTACCGGAGGAAGCCGCATTGGCCGGACCATCGGTTTCCCGACAGCCAACATCGAACCGGCCGACCCCATGAAGCTGATCCCTGCCGGCGGAGTATATGCCGTTACTGTGCTGGCCGGCGGAGTATGGCGGCAGGGCATGCTGAACATCGGCCGGCGTCCGACCATCAGCGACAATCCGTTGCACCAGACCATCGAGGTGCATATCTTCGACTATGATCAGGATTTGTACGGCAAAAATCTTACCTTAGCATTCCATTTCAGACTGCGCGATGAGATGAAATTCAGCAATGTGCAGGAACTGAAACGGCAACTTGAACGGGATGCAGTGCATGCCCGTTCGTTGCTTGCATCTGTAAAACTGAAACAATAGATACACTATGAATACAACAACCATGCAAGAAGTTACATCCCTGCCTTACAAGGTCAAAGACATCAGCCTGGCCGATTTCGGGCGGAAAGAAATTGAAATTGCCGAAAAAGAAATGCCGGGGCTGATGGCCATCAGGAAAAAATATGCCGCATCCAAGCCTTTGAAAGGAGCCCGCATTACCGGTTCGCTTCACATGACCATCCAGACGGCTGTGCTGATCGAAACCCTGCGTGAACTGGGTGCTGATGTGCGCTGGGCCAGCTGCAACATTTTTTCCACCCAGGACCACGCGGCAGCAGCCATAGCCAAAGCCGGAATCCCTGTGTTTGCCTGGAAGGGGGAAACACTGGAAGAATACTGGTGGTGCACCGAACAGGCCCTTACCTTCCCCGGAGGACTGGGGCCAAATCTGCTCGTTGACGACGGAGGGGATGCCACTCTTTTGGTCCACTGGGGCGTACAGGCAGAAAAAGATCCGTCTTTCCTTGACAAAACACCCGGAAACAAGGAAGAAAAAGTTATTCTGAACAAACTCAGGGAAACCTATTCCCGTGAACCGGGAAAATGGACCCGCATGGCCGCAGAAATTAAAGGCGTTTCAGAAGAAACTACCACCGGCGTGCACCGCCTTTATCAGATGAAGGAAAAGGGGACACTGCTGTTCCCGGCCATCAACGTCAACGATTCCGTAACCAAATCAAAATTCGACAACCTCTACGGATGCAGGGAATCACTCGCCGATGGCATCAAGCGGGCTACCGACGTTATGATTGCCGGCAAGGTAGTAGTGGTATGCGGTTACGGTGATGTAGGCAAGGGCTGTGCCCGCTCCATGCGCTCTTACGGAGCCCGCGTACTGGTTACCGAAATCGATCCTATCAATGCCCTGCAGGCTGCCATGGAAGGTTTTGAAGTCACTACCATGGAAGATGCCGTTAAGGAAGGCAACATCTTTGTTACCGCTACCGGTAACTGTGATGTGATTACCATTGAGCACATGGAACAAATGAAAGATCAGGCCATTGTATGCAATATCGGCCATTTTGACAGCGAAATCCAGGTTGATAAACTGGAAACCTATCCCGGCATAGTAAAAACAAACATCAAGCCGCAAGTCGATAAATACACCTTCCCGCAGGGCCATTCCATCTTTTTGCTGGCTGAAGGGCGCCTGGTAAATCTGGGCTGTGCCACAGGCCACCCGTCATTTGTGATGAGCAATTCATTCTCCAATCAGGTGCTGGCGCAGATTGACCTGTGGACGCACAATTACCCTGTTGACGTTTACAGGCTTCCCAAAAAGCTCGATGAGGAGGTGGCAAGGCTTCACCTTGAGCAACTGGGAGTTAAACTGACGAAACTTACTGCAAAACAGGCTGAATACATTGGTGTTCCTGTTGAAGGCCCCTTTAAGCCGGAACACTATCGTTATTAATTCTCTCCGGGAATGTCGAAAAACAAAGTTTTGAAAAATCCCCGGAAAAATTTTAAACATCAGTTGGTTACCAGCAGGTAGTTCCCGCTGAGGGTAGTACGGTATTGTTTCAGGGGCCTGGAGGCAGGACCCTTTTGCGGAAATCCGTCAAGGAAAAGCCCGAATTCTGAGCCACAGCAGGTACAGGATGCAATCCATCCATCGCTGTCAACATTCAGCTTGCAGCGTTGTTCAAAGGCTTTGTAGGTGCAGGTGAGCTCAAATGCCTGATATTCGTAGACATCCTTCCGGATGATTATGATGCCATTCAGCCCTTTGTCGGGAACAATATAGTGCCCCCCCACCCCTACATTGGCAAGATCTCCGGCCAGGGTGAGGTAAAAATTGACATACACGTACGGAACATATTCTTCCTGCTTGTCGCAACCTGATACTCCATTCAACAGGAAAAAAGTAACAAAAAAAATCGTTACCTTTGAGAAAATCCTCTTCACGTAAATACTTTTTGCAAAAGTACGCATATCTATGAATATTGAAGAAAGGAATTCAGAGAAAAACTCCTTAAGAAATCCGGGAAAACATTTCGTTCTGTTCCTGCTGGCTCTTGCACTTTGTATTCCGTCCACCTACAGCCAGGAAAGCAGAAAGGTGCGCTCGGCCAAAAACAAGGCCGAAAAGGTGAAGGTGGAACAAAAGAAACAGGCCATCAAAGAACAGGAAGCCAAAAGGAAAAGGCATTTCAACCTTCAGAGCAAGGAAGTACAGCAACGGATGAAGGAAAACGAAAAACTGACAAAAAAGCATTACGATAATAAAACCAGGAGAAACCCTCTGGAAGGAATATTCAACCGCAAATCCAAACGCCGCCATGGACGATAGTATTGTAACAGTATTAATTACCATTCTGATTACCCTGTTTGCCATCATCTCGCAGATCAGGAAAAAGGGGACAGGACCTGATTCAACAGGTAAGCCGGCAGGCAAACCGGCCAGAGACATCTTCTCCGAGCCATTCCCCACGCAAATTCCGGATGATCCGCGGGAAGTGATTCGGAAGTTTTTTGGTGAAGTGCCGCCCGAACCGGAGGAGGCTCCCGGCAACACCGCTGAATTCGAACCGGTTTACCGGGAAGGGGAAACCAATCCTGAACCGGTTTATGAAACAATTCAGGGAGAAGACCTCACAGAACCCGAAGAAATCAGGCGGGAAAAAGAGAAACTTCTTTCCCAGGAAGGGATTCCGGCTACCATAACCTATTCATCCCAGGCCGAAAAAGAAGCATTTGCCGACGCTTCGGTATCCATTGCCTCGGCCGAAATCAAGGGAAACAAAGCATACGACGAGCAGTTTCAGGCCATACACCCCTTGCTGCAGGATGTTGACTGGAGAAAAGCTATTATTTATTCCGAAATTCTTAAACGAAGAGATAACTTCTGATCATTTGTATTCCAATAATCTGAAAAACAGACTATTTTTTCATTTTTCCTGTTGCACATTTTAAACTTTTTTTTATATTTGCATGGAAGGGTTCCGGGTAAACCGGAATTCTTTTTGTTTTTTCAATCCCTGTAATTTTTCGGAGGAAGAAGTTATGAACAACACATCGTATGTTACAGCCGATGGTCTGCAAAAGCTGAAAGCAGAACTGGACCACCTGAAAAACGTGGAGCGTCCCGCTATCAGCCGCATGATTGCCGAAGCACGCGATAAGGGCGATCTGTCGGAAAACGCAGAGTATGCAGCGGCCAAGGAAGCGCAGGGAATGCTCGAGATGAAAATCAAGAAGCTGGAAGATTTGATTGCCAATACAAGAATAATTGACGAAACCAAAATTAACACCAGCTACGTTCAGATTCTGAACAGGGTAAAAATCAAAAACACCCTGAATAACCAGATAATGGAATATACCCTTGTATCGGAAAGCGAAGCCAATCTGAAAGCCGGCAAAATTGCCGTCAGCACCCCCATTGCCAAAGCGCTTCTGGGCAAAAAAGTGGGAGAAGTGGTGGAAGTGAAAGTCCCTTCCGGGGCACTGAAACTTGAAATACTCGACATTTCAATATAATTCCTGCGCCATGGCTACCATTTTCAGCAGAATTATCAGCGGAGAAATTCCCTGCTACAAAATTGCAGAAAATGAGAAGTTTTTCTCCTTTCTTGACATCAATCCCCTGGCCAAAGGACATGTGCTGGTGGTTCCCAAAAAGGAAACCGATTACCTCTTTAACCTGGACGATTCCGACCTTTCGGAAATCATGGTCTTTGCAAAACGGATAGCGCGGGCCATCGAGAAGGCTGTTCCCTGCAAGCGCATAGGGGTTGCTGTCATCGGCCTGGAAGTTCCCCATGCCCATATTCATCTGGTGCCGCTGAATTCCATGGACGACATCAACTTTTCCAATCCGAAGCTGAAACTGCCTCCTGAGGAAATGGAAGCAATCGCCTCAGCTATCAGAAAATATCTGGAGTAAAAAACCAGGTTATTCCGCCCTTTGAAAAAAGAAAAGCTGGTAGCAAACGGCCTTTTATGCTGAGCTATTTCAGGCGCGAAGGGTTATTTTTAATAAAATCTTTCCAGCCCGAATAGGTTGACGATTTCTGCAGAGGGCTTCTCTGAAAGAAATGGCACACAGCAACGGCAAGTCCGTCAGTTGCATCCAGGTTCGCAGGCATTGCATCAATATGCATCATCTGCTGAAGGAGACCGGCCACCTGTTCCTTGGAAGCGCTTCCCACGCCGGTAATGGCCAGCTTGATTTTTCTCGGCGCGTATTCAAATACCGGAATCTTTTTATGCAGGGCAGCAGCAATGGCAGCTCCCTGTGCACGGCCCAACTTCAGCATCGACTGCACATTCTTTCCGTAAAAGGGCGATTCAATTGCCAGCTCGTCGGGATGGTACTTTTCGATCAGTGTTAAGGTACATTCAAAAATCCGGGAAAGCCTTTCGAAATGATTTTCACTTTTTTTCAGTTTCAGCACATCAAGAGCAACAAGCTCAGGATTTTTCCCGGCAATGCGGATAATGCCATATCCCATCACATTGGTACCCGGATCAATGCCCAGAATGGTCCGTATTTTCTGCCCGGCCATGATAAACCTCAGAAAATCTTATAATCGGCACGGATGCCGGTAAGTTTGTCAAGTCCGAATCCGGTAACAGGCTTTTTCAACGACTTGGTTACCGGCCAGTGCCCTTCGCTGATATAGGTAAGCACGGCTTTCAGTTCGGCTTCTTCCGGATTGCCGAAATCATGCGTCAGATCGTCGTTCACATAATAGTCGGCAGGCAGTCCGTCGAAATAGTCGCCAAAACCATTGGCATTGGAAAGTTTAAAACAGATGGGAACAAAGAAGTATGGGTCGGGTTTGAAATCAAAGGCATACATACCCACCGGTTTTCCGTATGTACTGTCGCCTGCGGTAATTGTCGGAATCCACGGACTGAGTCCGTTTATCAGCACCTCACTTGCCGAAGCCGTGCCGCGGCCGGCAATATAGAACAACCTGCTCAGGGCAGGCGACGACATGTTGCCCGGAACCGTCAGAATGGTATCATAGGAAGAACGGTCGGCATTGTGCTCCATTTTTACAAGCATTTTTCCCGCGGCAGAAGAAGAAACAAGAAGCCCTGACAAATGAACGGCAACGTTCATCTCGCCTCCCCCGTTATACCGCAGGTCAACAATCATTTCGTCAATATTTTCGGAGCGGAAGAAATCAAAGGCACTGTCCAGTTCCGCCACCGAAGGCGTAATGAATGTTTCGAAAACCAGGTAGCCTGCTTTCTTCGTTCCGGCCTGCAGAACTCCCTTATATAAAACAGAATTGATAGCTACCGCCTTTTTGGCGGAAGTAACGGTATGCTCCTGACCCTGCAAATCAATAAAAACGAACGTATTTTCCACTCCGGCCTCATTTTTGCCCAGCAAGGCAGTAACATCCACCCCGGGCTGTATAAGGGTTCCGTTAATGCTTTTGATAATCCATCCTCTTGTCACACCGGCTTCCTTCAGGGGTGAATCGTTATAAATGAACACAACCCTCAGGTTGCCTTCCGCATCAGCACCAATACTGATTCCATGCCCGTAATAGGTGCCTTCGTTAAAATAATTAAGAAACTCATTTCTGTCCATGATGAAACTGAAACGGTCCTTCTTGTTGCGCAGGGCATCCAGAAAGGCTTCCGGAGTATTGTAATTGGCACTGTTCACTGTGGGCAGATCATGGTTCCACAAATACCAGTATTTCATTACGGAATACATCTTTTTCTTCACGCTGAGATACTGATCTGTCTGTGTGGTCTGATCGTTTTCTTCATCTTTCTTACAGGACGAAACGAGAACGAAAGAAAGCAGCAGGAAAAGCAGCCATCGGCCAGTCAAAAAACTCCGGGAAGGAAGTATTTTCTTCATCTGTTCAGGACTTTTTTCGGATAGGATATTTCTGCACAAAAATACCTGTAACAATCAGTACAAGTCCTATAAAGGTAGTATAGAAAATGGATTCGCCCAACACAAAATGGATTAAAATAAGGGAGAGAAAAGGAAACAGATACATCAGCGTGCTGATCTGGTCGGGAGAGCGGCTGTAACGGAGGGCTTTCAGCCAGAAAACAAAAGTAATGCCCATTTCGAAAATGCCAATGTATACTGCGGCCAGAAATCCCTTCCAGCCAGGCCATACCAGACGGCCGGTGAACGCGGTAAAAAGCACAATGTAGAGCGAAGCAAAAAGAAAATTGAGAAAAAGCTTGCTTTCTTCGGGGCGGGAATCCTTAACATTGAAAAGCCAGAAGAAGGACCAGATAATGGAACTGCCAAGGGCCAGGATAACTCCGGCAGGATCCTGAATATGAAAGCCTGACAGATTGCCGCGTGTGGCAATTAAAAAAGCTCCGCCAAAACAAATGAACAGGGCAAGGTAACTGCGCTGGGTGATGGTATTCTTCAGAAACGGAACCGATAAAAACGACAGGACGACAGGCCAGACCATATTCAGAGGCTGGGCTACCTGCGCCGGCAGAAGGGAATATGCCTTGAAGAGAATGAGGTAGTAGAGAAAGGGATTAAAAAAACCCAGGAGAGCAGAATGCCGGTAATTTTGTCGCGATTGCCGGAACAAACCCGCAGGCCCCTGTGAAAAGGAGCCAACAATGAACAGAACAACAAGGGAGGTAATGGAACTGTAAAGCAACAGGACGGGAAAATCCATGTACCCCAGTGCAATTTTGAAGGCGGTTGCTACCGTCGACCAAAACAGGATGGTCAGCCCCGCAAACAGATATGCTTTTGCCTGATGATGCATTATACCAGGAATTTACCGGCACATGAGGCGGCCATCAGTCGATCCACTCAAAACCGGTGTAAGGGATCAGCACGGCAGGAACCGCAATGCCGCGGTCGCTCTGATTGTTTTCGAGGATGGCGGCCACAATTCTGGGCAAAGCCAGAGCACTTCCGTTGAGTGTATGGGCCAACTGGGTCTTCTTGCTTCCGTTTTCCCTGAACCGCAATTTCAGCCGGTTGGCCTGAAAGGATTCAAAGTTGGACACTGAGCTTACCTCCAGCCATTTCTTTTGCGCACCAGCATACACTTCAAAATCATAGGTGAGAGCCGAGGTAAAACTCATATCGCCCCCGCAAAGCCTCATAATCCGGTAGGGAAGCTGAAGCTTCTTGACCAGCATTTCAACATGAGCCACCATCTCATCGAGGGCTTTATAGGACTTGTCGGGGTGAGCAATCTGAACAATTTCCACCTTATCAAACTGGTGTACCCGGTTAAGTCCCCGTACGTCCTTGCCGTAGGAACCCGCTTCCCTCCTGAAACAGGGGGAATAGGCCACGGTTTTTACCGGCAATTCATCCGCCTCAAGAATAACATCCCTGAAAATATTGGTGACAGGCACTTCGGCAGTGGGAATCAGATAAAGATTGTCTATGGGTACGTGGTACATCTGCCCTTCCTTGTCGGGAAGCTGGCCGGTGGCAAACGCACTGTCTTCATTCACCATCAGGGGAGGCAGTACCTCCTGGTACCCGGCTTTGATGGCTTCATCAAGAAAGAAATTGATCAATGCCCTTTCCAGCCGTGCTCCCTTTGCACGAAACAGAGGAAAACCCGCTCCTGTAAGTTTGGTGCCGGTTTCAAAATCGATGATATTGTATTTTTTTCCAAGCTCCCAATGGGGCAGGGCGCTTTCAGGAAGCACAGGCATCAGGCCTCCTTCTTTGACTTTCAGATTCGACTCAGCCCCGTCCCCTTCCGGAACAGAATCATGCGGCAGATTGGGAATCTGCACAAGCAATTCCTGAAGCCGGGCTGTCACTTCATCCATCTGGTCAAGCAGGCCCTTCACTTCCTCTTTAATCCGTGCTGTTCGCTCCTTTGCCTGCTGGGCTCCGGCCGGATTTCCGTTCTTAATCAGAATACCTATTTCCTTCGACAACCGGTTTGATTCGGCCTGCAACTGGTCGCTCTGCACCTGCAGAGCCCTTCGCTGATCGTCAAGAGCAATGATCTGGTCAATCAAAGAAGTATTGGTAAATTTTTTCTTCGCCAGCCGACGGATGACTTCGTCGCGGTTGTCCCTGATTACTGTAAGTGTCAACATAGCCGATTGTATATAAATAAAAAACTCCTGACACCTGAGGAACAGGAAATATCAGGAGAAAATACGGTGCGGAAAACCCGCATAATTTTATTCGTTCAGAGGAACCACTGACACGTAGGAACGTTCTTTGGCTCTCTTCCGGAATTCCACTTTGCCGTCAACAAGGGCAAACAAGGTGTGATCCTTACCCATGCCGACATTTCTTCCCGGATGATGGACAGTACCTCTCTGCCGTACAATAATATTTCCTGCCTTCACAATTTGTCCGCCGAAAATTTTAATCCCCAGCCGCTTGCTTTCTGATTCACGGCCATTACGGGAACTACCTGCGCCTTTTTTATGTGCCATATCAGTATAATTTAAAACTGACTATTCGTCTTATTCGTTTGATTTTTCTTCATCCGATTTTTTGGATGCCCTTTTTGCCTTCGGTTTGGCTGTGGCTTCCGGTTCTCCCTCCTCTTTGCTCTGAGCTTTGGCCCTGGAAGTTTTCCTGGGAGCTTTGGCCGGTGCAGGAGTTTCCTCAGCGGATGGCTGGGCAACTGCTTCAGCTTCCGTCGGGGTAACCGGTTCTTCCGCCTTTACAGCCTTTTCTTTCCGGGCAGTTTTCTTAGCCTTTCCGCTTTCCAGAATGTCTTCTATTTCAATCTGTGTAAGATACTGCCTGTGTCCTTTGAGTACCTTGTAGCCTTTTCTGCGTTTCTTTTTGAAGATAAGCACCTTATCGCCCTTGAGGTGATCAAGGATTCTGGCTGAAACAACAGCACCTTCAATGACCGGATTGCCAATTATGACCTTTCCGTCGTTTTCAATAAGAAGAACCTTGTTAAACTCAACTTCGGAACCTACTTCACCTTTGAGGCGGTTCACGAACAGTTTTCCGTTC
>JAAYUG010000043.1 GCA_012517825.1 Bacteroidales bacterium
AAGAGGCCTCAGCCTTCAATCGTGGAGACTTTTTTTGGTTACTTTTTTGTGTAGCTGACAAAAAAGTAACTCAGGGTTCGGGGTGAAACCCCGCATAACCCTTTTCATAAAGCCCCCTACCCTCATCCTTTATGCAAGCATTACAATGAAAATAAAGCCTTCACTAAATCTTTTGCGGGGATTGAGGTCAAATCCCGACTTTGGCGTCGGGCCCTCTGCCGTAATTCTATGCATTCAGGCATTCACAACAGCCCGGGTCACCTTTTTTGCCCTGGCCGGCGCGCATTGAGTTTCCGTGAACATTAAAAATCTTTTTTGGAATGAAATTTGGCTCATATTCGTGTTCTTGCTCTTTGAGTTCCTTGATATTTTTATTTCAAAGAAAATTTTTTCTCAGAAACCAAAGCGAAACGGGAAGTTTCGAATTGCAATGTACACGGTATCATCCATGGTAAGTTGAAAGCCTACCTTTACAACACCAGAGGTGTTGAAGAAAACGATCTTAGGTGTAATTAATGGGCCTTTTAGCACAAGCAGATTAGGTATTAAAATGAAACATCAATACCTTAATTTCACAGGCAACTGCCACTGTTACACGGGGTGTTGTCGGGAAAAATAAAATTTAATCAACATTACGCAGAAATACTGCGCAATGTGCCGCAAGGGCCGCTTCCACTTCGTTTCAGCGGGGTTTGCCCGGATGCTTGCGCGCAAGGCCAACGCACTGCGCATCAGTTCGCTTTTGCTCCTGATGCGCAATCCGGGCTTAACCGGCCGCTTCCACTTCGTTTCAGCGGGGTTTGCCCGGATGCTTGCGCGCAAGACCAACGCACTGCGCATCAGTTCGCTTCGCTTCTGATGCGCAATCCGGGCTTAATAAAATCTTGAAATTGGCCTTAAAGCCAATAATATCATTTAAGGTTCAGCAATATATACCGTCTGGACATTTACGAATTCACGGATTCCATGCCATGACAATTCGCGTCCGTACCCTGACTTTTCTGTTCCTCCGAAGGGAAGCCTCGGATCGGATTTTACCATTTCATTGACAAAAACTGCCCCGTCTTTGAACCAGGGAATCATTTTTTCCGCTCGTCCCAGATCGGAGGTAAAAACAGTAACCCCCAGCCCGAATGGAGAGGCGCCGGCCAGTTCCATCATTTTCGGTTCATCCGGGACCTTGATAATAACAGCCACCGGTCCGAAAACTTCTTCCCTGAAAACCGGCATGTCAGCCGTAACGTTGATCATAACGGTGGGTTCGAAGAAGGCTCCCTGCCGGTGTCCTCCGTACAGTACAGTTGCTCCCAGGTACTGCGATTCAGTTACCTGCCGTTCTACCTTTACGGCATGCTCAATACCTGCCAGCGGCCCCATTTCCGTGCCGGGATTCATGGGATCTGACACAACCAGTTTTTGCACTTTTTGCAGAAACATTTCCACAAACTCATTGTACACGCTTTGGTGAACAATATACCGTTTTGCCGCAATACAACTCTGGCCGGCATTTTGCATTCGCGACCTGAAACCCGTTTCAACGGCAGCAGGAAGGTCAGCATCATTCAGTACCAGAAAGGGATTGCTTCCGCCCAGTTCCAGCACGGTCTTTTTCAGGTGGCGGCCGGCCAGCTCAGCTACCTTGGAACCTGCTTCCGGGCTTCCGGTTAAGCTAACTGCCTTTACCAACGGATGGGCAATCAGTCCTGCCACCTTCTCCGAACTGACGGGGATATTCTTAAAAACTCCTTCCGGACAACCGGCTTTCAGAAAAATATCTTCTATCAGTGCAGCGCATTGCTGAACATTGGATGCATGTTTCAGTACAATGCAATTTCCGGCCAGCAGAGCAGGAACAGCACACCGGAAAACCTGCCAGAAAGGGAAATTCCAGGGCATAATGGCCAGAATGGTTCCCAGCGGGGCATACCGAACATAGCTGTGCTTTGCATCCGTAAGAATCTCTTCGTTGCGCAGAAATGCAGGGCCATTTTCAGCATACCAGGAACAAAGCCAGGCGCACTTTTCTATTTCGGCAATGGATTCACGCAAAGGCTTGCCCATTTCCGACGTTATGGTACGGGCATACAATTCTTTGTTGGCATGCAGTATAAGACCTGTTTTTCTTACCAGATCGGCCCGCCGCGCAACCGGAAAATACTTCCAGAAATGAAAAGCCTTTTCTGACTGACGAAAAACTGCCTGAACCTGACGGGCAGAAAATTCGGCAACGGCAGCAATGCATTCACCTGTATACGGATTAATGCTTTTCAGTTCCATAAGTTTTTTTATCAAAGTTGGAATTTTTTCTGTCATTTTGTTCAACAGAGCATTTTTCCTATCTTCAGCCCCATCAATATTCCCATGTATGAAGAAGCTTTTATCGGTGGCAGCAGGAGTGTTTCCTTTTCTTTTCTGCTCGCTGGCTTTATTTTCCCAGAATCAGGTTATTCCGCTTCCTGAGCATCCGCGGCCCGATTTTGAACGGCCGCAGTGGATCAACCTCAACGGAACCTGGGATTTTCGTTTCGACAAGGAAAATGTGGGAGAAAAGAATTTCTGGTACAGGCAGTTTCAGCCCGAACAGAAAATTCTGGTTCCGTTTTCCTGGGGTTCTCCCTTATCGGGTGTCGCCAACGAAGCCGATATCGGGTGGTACTCCCGTACCATTGATATTCCGGAATCCTGGAAAGGACAACGGATTTTTATCGTTTTTGGAGCTTCTGACTGGAGAACCACAGCCTGGCTGGATGGCACAAAGCTGGGTTTCTATCAGGGAGGATACACTCCATTTGAATTTGAGATTACCCCGCTTGCCGTACCCGGGAAAACGCACCGGCTGGTAGTGAAGGTTGATGACTCTCCGGCACAGTACAAACTGGAAGGGAAGCAGGGGTACGGCCCGGCACGTGGCTTCTGGCAAACGGTTTACCTCGAAGCCCGCGGAAGCAACTACCTGAAAAAGGTTCATTTTGTGCCCGACATCGATCGTTCCCTGGTGCAGGTAAGCTATTACCTCGGGCAGCCTCTGGATCAACCTGCTGAACTGATGATTTCCGTTTCTCTTCCCACCGGAAAAGATACGGTCATCATACGAAAATTAAAGAAAGGAGAGGAGGTGGGAACCCAGACAATCTTCCTTCCCGGTGCCCGTCTCTGGACCCTCGACGACCCCTGGCTCTATGATGCTAAACTGAAGCTTGTTGCTGAGCGTAAGACCATTGACGAGGTCAAAACCTATTTCGGCATGAGGAAAATCAGTGTGGTGAACCTTCCGGGAACGGCATTCCCGTACATTGCTCTCAATAACAGGCCGGTATATCTGCAGCTCACACTCGATCAATGCTATCATCCTGAAGGGTTTTATACCTATCCGTCTGATGCCTTTATGCGCGACGAAATTTTGCGATCAAAAAAGATCGGCCTTAACGGAAACAGACTGCACATCAAGGTCGAAATTCCCCGCAAACTTTACTGGGCCGACAAGCTGGGTCTGCTGATCATGGCCGATGTGCCCAACAGCTGGGGAGAACCCGGCCCTGAAATGCGGAAAGAATGGCAATATGCCATGGAACAGATGATTGACAGGGATTTCAACCATCCGTCCATTTTTTCCTGGGTTCTGTTCAATGAAACCTGGGGGCTGTTCTCCAGCGACGGTAAAAAAAGAGTATATGCCGACAGCACGGCACATTGGGTGGAGCAAATGTACTACCGGGCCAAAAAACTCGATCCGACCCGTCTTGTGGAGGACAATTCAGCCTGTAACTATGATCATGTTGTCAGTGATATCAATTCCTGGCACAGTTATTTGCCCGGCTATGCCTGGAAGGACTTTATGAAGGTGGTTATTGACAGTACCTTCCCGGGATCTCCCTGGAATTACCGCCATCCTGCGGTTCAGGCGCAGGCGCCCATGATCAACAGCGAATGCGGCAACGTTTGGGGATACAACGGGAGCACAGGAGATGTGGACTGGAGCTGGGATTACCACCGGATGATCAATGAGTTCCGTATGCATCCCAAAATGGGTGGATGGCTCTATACCGAGCATCACGATGTGATTAATGAGTGGAACGGATATTACCGTTACGACCGCAGTGAAAAAGAAACCGGACTGGGCGAACTGGTTCCCGGCATGAGCCTGAACGACCTGCACAGTCCGTTTTACCTGTCGGCCGGAAGCGAATTATGCCGGCAGGTGTTTCCTGACGAAGAGGTTGTTCTGCCGCTTTTCGCTTCTTTTATGACAGATGCTTGCGCAGGAGATTCCCTCGTTATTGTCCATGAAATGTACGCATGGGATCAGCTCGGTAATTACAATTATGTGGCTTCCGGGCGGGATATGGTGCCGTATAAGCCCTGGTATCAGGGCCATCTGGCTGATCTGAACGTGCGTATGCCCTGCTATCAGGGATTGGCACTGGTTTCCTGGCAGATTGAAACCCGTTCCGGTAAGGTTCTGCACCGGAACTTTACTACATTTTATGTTACAGCAGGAAATACACCCGGTAGGGAAACCATTACCAGGCAGGGGAAAACGTTTGAACTGGTGCGTTTTCATCCTGCATCCTATGCTTCTGCCGGCTGGACGACCAAAACCAGCCGGGTAATGAATGGACTGAAGGTTTGGGGCGACGGAAAGGGTTATTTTGAATACCGGATCCAATGGCCCTCCGGTCTGAAAAAGGAAAATATTGCAGGCCTTACCTTTCTGCTGGAAGCCTCGGCAAAGGAACTGCTGGGGAAAGATCGTCCTGAAGGCATGCAGAAGGGCGGTGATTATATGCGGGGCGAAGGTTTTCATGACCCGGGGCTCAATCCCAATGCATACCCTATGACGGATACCCGGAAATTTCCTTCCCTGCTCACAGTAAGGGTAAACGGAATTTCCGCCGGTCAGTTTTATCTTCCCGATGATCCTGCTGATCACAGAGGGATTCTGTCGTGGTTTTCCCAGCCCCAAAACGGAAGGCTTGACGAAGCCGGCTCATACGGTTATCTGGTTCAGGCAGTAGTTCCCCTGGATGCCCTGCAGGAAGGGAAAGACATTATCATACGGCTGGAAGTAAATGACGGATTGCCGGGCGGACTGGCCATTTACGGAGAACGTTCCGGAAGATACCCCTTCGATCCGACGCTGGTGTTTCAATTAGTGCACTGAGGATTATTTCTGTTTTCTCCCGGGCCGGTAATTTTCAGGGGCATCGGCAAAAACCTGCGCTCCGTTTACTTCCTTCTTCGCCTTGTCGAATACCATAGCTACACCCGTGAACCGATAACCGGGCGTTATGATATTGGTGTAATGCCTCTTGCTGTGAACCCAGCCGTCAACCATTTGATATGCTGCCTGCTCATAGGTTTCGACAATAAGGGTTTTTGTCCTGGAACCTGAGGCATAGATCGGAACCAGCACATAGCCCCTGGCAAGATTTTCCGCTGCGGCTGTGAAGGGGAAACCATAGTAATCAAGCCTGTCTTTCAATGTCTTTTTCCTTCGGTTTGCCTGAAAATGAGTAAGTTCCTTTTTCCCTCTCTGGTATTTTGCCTGATCCAGAGCCGCCATGTACAAAAGGGAATCGTTCTGCAGTGCATTCAGTCCGTGGGCTTTCCTCACACTGTCGATCTTTATTTTTACAAAATATTCCATCAGTCCGACGTCAAAATTATCAGAATCAATGCGTTTGTCGCTGGCATTCTGGGCCAGAACATCATAGCCGGGCCTGAAAGAAAGGAAGAGCAGAACACCGGCAAGCCATATCAGTTTGTTCATACCCGTTTAATTTTTAACTGATTCATCAATCCATTTTCCAATAAGCTCAAGAGCTTCCTGATTTATCGTTTCTTCTATTGTACCGTACTCAAAACCGTCTCCTGTTTTGCATTTCTGGAACAAGTGGTTCAGTCCTTCCAGCTTTTTGATAGTAAAGGATTTGCATTTTCCTTCTTTGAGCGCCTTTTCAATAGCCTCCAAATTCATGTCTGCCTGTACCTGGGTATCTTTGCTTCCGTTCAGTGCCAGCACAGGACAGGTTACCTTTCTGAGTGTTGTTGCCGGCTGGTAGGTCAGGCAAAATCTCCACCATTGACTGGAGAAAGCCCTGATCATTCCTTCCAGTTGTTCGGGTGTCCAGGCGAGAAGGTTTTTGTCTGTTTCGGGCAATCCGGCATAAGCTTTTAGTATTTTTCTTGCAGCAAGGCCTGAATCGCTTGTTGATGATATGATTTCAAAAATTTTTTTCCGGAACCCGATTTCGGTCCTGGTTTGTTCTTCTGTTTTTCCAAGCAATTTTAGCTGGCGTTCAATTTGATACAGAACAATCTGATCCATTCCTATACCCGGTCCGGCAAGAAGAACGATAAATGCAACCTTCTTTGAGCGGGAGGCAACCATGGGTGCTACCATCCCTCCTTCGCTGTGCCCGATAAGGCCTGTCCTTCCATGATCAATTTCTTTGCGGGTTTTCAGATAGGCAAGAGCGGCCATTACATCCGAAGCAAAATCAGCGGTTGTTGCGTCGTTGAAGTTGCCGGTGGATTTCTCGGTGCCACGGTCATCGAAACGAAGCACAGAAACTCCCCTGCGGGTAAGATAATCAGAAAGTACCAGAAATGGTTTATGGCCGAACAATTCTTCATCCCTGTTCTGTGGCCCTGAACCGGAAATCAGAATAACCGCAGGAAATGGACCTTTACCCTTCGGAAGAGTAAGGATGCCGGCAAGAGTAATTTTGTCCTTTGCATTTTCAAAGGTAACTTCTTCTTCAACGTACGGATATGGTTTCTGCGGTTCCTGCGGCCTTTTCAGCCCGGGCATTACGTCTGTTTTATGCAAAACCAAGGGAAACCTGAATCCACTCTGCCGGAAATCGCATACCATCGTCTTGTCGGTTGAATCAATAGTACCTTCCACCTCAATGTGGAGCGATCGCAGGATCAGATTCACTTTTCTGCCGTTACTTGTTACCTGGTCGAAGGGAAAATCATTCGGACTTTGTTCAATGGAACGAAGACTGGCCCGGAGGCTATCATTTTCATCCCGGAAAAATGTGAAGGCAAGGGTGAGTTCTCCTCCTCCCGGCACCGCTAGTTTCCCGCTCCATATTCCGGGAAGGGAGGGCTGGGCAAGTGCCGGCATCAGCAAAAGGAAAGCTTGCAGAAACAAAACAAAAGACAGGGTGCGGGTTTTCATACCATGGGTTTTAAATATGTGCTATTTGCTGCGGTTTTTACAATACAAATCCCACAATGGTCTGTAATCGAGAATCTGGAAGTTAATTCTTTCCTCTTCTTCAAACAGTTTGCAGAAATCAGCAGGCGACAACACCGATGCGGCTTTGAACAAGGGTTCATACCATTCTGGCTTCAGATCCCGTACTCCGTTTTTTACATAGAATATCTTCAGCCACAGTCTGTAGGCCTCATTGTCAGTTACTTCAGGCATTATCAGTGGTTCCAGTATTCCCGTTGCATAATCGTATGCCAGGAAGGTCATAAATAGCCTGGCAAGGTCTTTTCTGAATCCGGGAGACGGGGCTTTCGTCTTGTAATATTGGTATATGTAACGGAGAGAGGATGTCGCTTCACCGAATTTTTCATACCCTTTTTGCACAGTCTGGTTGATTTTTTCAAAATGAGCAAAGAGCCTCATTTGATCCAGTCCGTTTTCGGGAAGTTTTTTGCCGGCAGGTGCCGTAAGCCGGAGCACCCGTTCCGGACTGCTGAAAAACGAAAAATCGGAAGGGGTTTTAAGGGGGGCTGAATTGATCAGCCGGGCCTGAAAATTGTATTCAGCCTCAGGAGGTGCTCCATCAATCCCCGAAAGCAGCATAAGAAACCGAAGCTCCTGGTCTTCATTCAATTCCTTTGATCTGTAATGCAGATCGAACCATATCTTTCTGGCCGCCAGCGATGAAAATGGGTCTTTTGCCATGGAAAGGCCTGGCATAAGTGGCTGTTTAAATACCTGCATATCGGCCAGAAGGGGAAGGGTATCAACGGCCTGGCCGGAAAGGCTACCTGACTAGAGTTCGAGCAACAAATAGTCAAGAATATCCGACATCTTTTTAACGGCATCCTTCGGCAGGGGAGCATCGGGCTGTTTCTGAAACTGAAGCCGGTATTTCCTGAACAGGATAAGATACTCTGCCAACGCCTGCCTGTGAACGGTTTCAAGAGGTACAGAAGGGAAGAAACACACCATCACTTCGGAGTAACGTTGAGCGTCCAGCAGAGGCCGTAAAGAACCGAGGGCATTTTCGTTCACATACTTCCTGATTTTGGCTGTATCAGAGTTTTTTAAGAAGCTCAGTGAAGGGTCGTTCATCTGCTGTCGGAACATTTCCCAGTTTTCTGTTGCCGTAATGCTGAAACCAACTTTTTCCGGAACTTGCTTTCGCATGGAATCACTGAGAATCGCAGCTCTGCTGAGAAACAACCGGTAGTTGACCGGATAGTTGCCTTCGACGCTGGCAAATGAAGTTACCGTAATCCGGGAAATCCCCGAAAAATTATCGTGCAGAAAATTCTGCACACGTTGTATCATCTGC
>JAAYUG010000044.1 GCA_012517825.1 Bacteroidales bacterium
AACTATCGGGTGCATTGGGAATCAGCCGGAAAAATCATTCCATTCAATCCTGAATGTATGGAATCTGTTGTAATTGTTACACCGTCATGGTTTATTGAAGTGGACCTGCCTGTGGTCAGGGCATTATCATCACACTATGCCGTTCACTGGATGATATTGTTTCAGAAAGACCTGCGTGAATATGCTCCTGCCGATGTCATTCACCTGACAGACAACCTTCATGTTACACTGCATATTTTTCAGCGGAAACACCGGCGGCTGCATCCCCATAATGCCCTTCTTGCCTTCCGTGTTATTAGGGAAATAGCCTCCAATCCCGGTGCCCGCATATATTTCAATACCCTGGAAGATATGTACCTTCTGATTCTCTCCCGGTTGTTTTTTTCTCCCTCCAGGATTATTATCGGGGTTCATGATTTCATACCCCACCGAAAATTTTCCACCAAGCTCATTAAATATACACACCAGCTGGTATACAGGCTCTTCAGAAATTTTCATTTCTTTTCAGAAAGCCAGAGGCAGGCCTTTCTGCAGAAATACCCGCACAAAAGAGCGTGGATGATCCCCATGTTTGTGAAGGATTATGGCCTTCCCACCACAGGAGGTTCCCTGAAAAGGGCTCGCTGTCATTTTCTGTTTTTCGGACAGATGCGCTACAACAAGGGAATTGATGTGCTGACGGAAGCCATCAATTTATTGAGCGAAAAAACCGGAAGCTTTCTGGTTACAATGGCTGGAGCCGGGACAGAAGCTGAAAAATACCGCCAGGAAATCCGTGATCAGCACTGCGTGAAATGGGACATCCGGATTATCCCCGATCAGGAAATTCCCGATCTTTTTTCCCATACCGATTTTCTGGTTTTGCCATACAGGGATGTAACCCAGAGCGGCCCTCTCTGGATTGCCTTCCGGTACGGTGTGCCTGTTATTGCAAGCGACTTGCCGGGGTTCAGGGAATGGATTACGGAAGGGGAAACGGGCTTTTTTGTACCTCCCGAAGATCCCCATGCCCTGGCCGATACCATGCTCAGGGCACTGCACATGACCGGGGAAGAGAAGAACCGCATGCAACAAAACATTTTGCAGTTTGTTCGTATAAAGCTTGATCCGGAAAATATAACTACGGCCTATAGAAATATGTTTTCATCGGCTGTATGATGGAGCAACAATGAATACAATCCCGAAAATACTGATTACAGCCCCGAGCTTTGACGAACGCGAAAACGTGAGTGGGGTGGTTTCTGTGGTCCGCCTGATTATGAAGCTTCCGGGGTACAGCTTTACCCATTTTCGTCTGGGGCGCAGGGATAACGAACGATCGGGCATATTCTGGCTGATGAGCCAGATAGGGTCTTTGTTTTCCTTTGTGCGGGTGGTTGGACGTTTTGACCTGGTGCATATCAGCTATTCCCTGAATCCTCCTTCCATCCTCAGGGATTTCTTTTATGGCCTGCTTGCACGCTTGTTTGGGAAAAAGCTGATAGTTCATGTTCACGGAGGAAAGTATCTGACCCGGAAACCGGACAACTTCCTGCTCGATGCAATGATAAGGCAACTGCTCCGGTATGCTCACAGGGTACTTGTTCTCAGCGCCAGAGAGGAACAACTTCTGCAGGAAAATTACGGGCATTATCCTGTCAGCATTCTACCGAATTGTGTTGAATTTCCTGCTGATATTCAGCGGAGCGAAAATTCCGGTCCGCATCTCCGCTTGCTCTTTTTTGGCAGGATTCATGAATCAAAAGGGATATGGGATATTTGCGAGGCCATGAAAATTCTGGTACAGCAGAAAGAAAATGTTATCCTTGATGTGTATGGAAAAGGCCCCGAACAGGAACGATTCATTGCTTCCTGTTCCCTGGCAATGGGAGAACAATTCAGATACCGTGGCGTTGCCTCAGGATCTGAAAAATGGAAGGTGCTTGCTTCTTACGATGTTTTGCTTCTTCCTTCCCGGTACGGTGAAGGCCTTCCTATGGCAATGCTGGAAGCAATGGCCGTGGGGCTTGTGGTGGTGGTGACCGACGACGCATCCATAACAACGGTAATTGAAGACGGCACAAACGGAATTCTGGTGCAGAAAAATGACCCCCGTGCACTGGCAGAGAAAATCAGCTTTCTGGCAGGTAACAGGGCACTTGTACAAGCAATTGGAGAGAAGGCTCGTCAAACCATTCGTTCCCAATTTACCGTGGATAACTATCTTTATCGTCTTGATTCAATTTATAAACAACTGGTATAGAAAACGGCTCCTATGCAAAAAACCGAAATACTGGGATTTAATGTCTTTTCAGGTACCCTCGATGAAATTCAATGGGATCGTGTTCCGGTAATTGTGAATACCATCAATGCTTATTCGTATGTGGTTACCAAAAAAGATTCGCTGTTCCGGAAAGCATTGATGACCTCAGATGTACTCGTTCCTGACGGTTTTCCTGTGGTTATAGCGGCCCGTATCAGAGGCGACAGAAGAATGAGAAAAATTGCCGGAGCCGATATCCTGTTCTATTTGCTGGAAATGCTCGAAAAACAGAATGGAACCTGTTTTTTTCTGGGCTCTGAACAAGAGACCCTCAGGCTTATAGAAGAAAGGCTTCGTAAGGAATACCCCTCGGTAAAAGCTGGCTTTTTTTCTCCCCCGTTCAGGGAAGAATTTTCAGAAACTGAAATCAGAGAAATGATCGGAAGGATTAATTCCTTTAAGCCGGATGTGTTATTTGTGGGGATGACGGCTCCCAAGCAGGAAAAATGGGTGTTGGCCAATAAACCGGCCATCCATCCCTGCATTATCTGCTCCATTGGTGCCGCGTTTGATTATTTTGCCGGGACTCTTCCCAGGCCATCACGCTTCTGGATTAAAATCGGAATGGAATGGTTTGTTCGGCTCGTGAAAGAACCCGGAAGGCTCTGGAGGAGATATCTGGTGCATTCTCCGGTTTTTTTCTTTGACCTTTTCAGGTGTCTGGTTCTGGGCAAAAGGGTGGTGAAAAAGCCCGGAAAAGAATAACTATTTGTAATACTCGAATCGGAGGTTCAGTCGTTCTTCAATGGTCTCTGCCAGTGCCAGCAGATCTTCGTCATCATCGGTTCTCCACCTGACTTTCAGTTCTTTGCCTGCCATATTGATTCCTTTCATAAGGGTATGCAGAAGATCCGTCAGCTCCCTGGCAGATGACGAATCACAGCAAAGAAAATCGCAGTCCAGGATCGTTACCGTTTCCGGATGTTCCGCATATTTCTTCACCCATTCATGAGCCGGCTTGAAATAAACCGAGGCATTCGACGGATAAGAACACCCCTGGATATGTATATAGCCAGGTTTTAAGTTAAAAGTAAATGTTTTATCAGAACCGGGTATGTACAATTCTTCCATTGATAGTCCCTTTTGATGCTAATGCCAATTTACGATATTTTTCTGATAAAAACTCTGCTGTTTTTTTTGTCCTGATGCTTTGATAGTTTAACCTAACCTGACAGGTCGTTCATCAAATTTAATGCGGATTAAAAATTCAGGAATGAAAGCCGTTGGTAAGGTTAATCCGTTCATCGGTCAGAGATATTGCACGGTTGGTCAAAAAGGATGAACTTTTACCCGGGTTGTTTGTCATTTACGATAGAGGTAATTTTACCCTGATTAACATATGTTGTTTATGATAAGAAACCTTGCGAATTATTTCCTTACACGCAGATGGTATGTGCGTTCCAAGTCGCTGAAGGGGTATTCGCGTGTGTTAGCAGCTTTTATTCAGGTTTCCGATATACTGCTTCTTGTTCTCATTAACCTTCTTGCATGGAGGATTTACAGAAGGATTGATCCCGACTGGGCACCGACTCTTACGTTTTCGCTTGTGCTGTTCTATTTGGTTCAGTTCGTGGTCTGGTTTTCCCTTCTTCAGGTAGCAAACCTTCCTAAAATCCCCCGAACTACGCGTACAATAGTGCTGGTTTTCAATGTGTTGCGGATAAGTTTCATCGGATTAATTGCCCTGTTTGTTTTCAAATATCTTTTCGGAGTGTGGCAGGTTACACCATCCTTGATTTTTCTTTTTTCTGCCCTTGCCGCTGTAACATATTCATTGGCTCACATCGTTTCGGTGAGGCTTTTTAAGATTTACAGAAGCAAAGGATATGACATCCACAAGGTACTTGTATTTGCCGATACCTATTCCGAAGATTTCATCCGGAAGATAATGGAACAGAAGGAATGGGGCTTTGAAATTGTTGCCATCATCTCCGATTCACGGATTATTAAAAACAAATTTGAAAATATTGTTCCGGTTTATTCATCCCGTAAAGACCCTGTTGAACTGATTAAAAAACACGTGGTGGATGAAGTGATCTACAGCCGGTTCAGGTTTGCTGAAGAGGAGTTCAGGAAGGTCATTCTCTACTGCTTCAAGACCGGAATTATTTTCCGGATGCAGTCGGAGCTTTCGCCGGTTGACGATGTAAAAATCCGCCTGGAACAATTGCATAAGATGCCTGATCTGGTATTTCTCAATGTTCCGGGTGATAACATCGCCCTTATGTTCAAATCGTTTATTGATCATGCTGTTTCGCTTGCTTTAGTTCTGATTTCTCTCCCTGTTTTTGCTGTGATTGCCATAGCAATTAAACTGGATTCTCCTGGTCCGGTCTTCTTCCTGCAGAAGAGGGTCGGACTCAGGGGAAGAGAGTTCAATCTCATTAAGTTTCGTACCATGGTGAAAAATGCAGAAGAGTTAAGGAAGCTGATTGAGAAACAGAATGAGATGGACGGTCCGGTATTTAAAGTGAAAAATGATCCGAGGGTTACCCGCGTGGGGAAATTTCTGCGGGAGACAGGACTGGATGAACTGCCTCAGCTTTTCAACGTTATCAAGGGCGAAATGTCACTTGTTGGCCCAAGGCCTCCTCTTCCGAGCGAAGTAAAACAATACCCCGACCAGTATCTGCGCCGGCTTTCTGTTAAGCCCGGGATTACCTGCACCTGGCAGGTGGTTCCCAACCGGAACTCCGTCCGGTTTGAACGCTGGATGCAGCTCGATATGGAATACATTGACAAATGGTCTCTGAAACTCGATTTCCTTATCTTTCTGAAAACTTTCCGAACAGTTATTCTTCGTACCGGCCTCTGATCGATTTTTTCCCTCTCCATGTCGTTTTTTCTGTGTAACTTTAGGGGCATTCATATGGAGGCTTATATTTTATCAAATGATGAAACACCTATGTATTAACACAAACACCAATGAATAAATTTCAAATCATGGGAGTTCCCCCGCTTTGGCGGGGCAGGCTATCCGACCTTCAAAAATCAATTTTGTTCGGATGAAACCCACATGTTTCACAAACACAAACACCAAGGTAATAAAATCACCAACATCCGGGTTCCATCATACCATTGAAAATTAATCTTATTATGATAAAGCATCGTGAAATTCCTATCGAACAGACCAATCCCGTCAAGGAATTAATCTTCAGGGCACTTGAATACAAATGGATTTATATCATCAGTCTTGCTTTGTTTTTAATCTACTTTGCCGGGAAAAACAAATATGCCCCCCGTACCTACGAAAATTCAGCTACCATTCTCCTGAACAAGAATCCAAAATCCATGCTGGGAGGCGGTAATGTGCTTACAGGCCTCGAAGCTCTTGAGTTTGCCAATAATGTGGAAAACGAGGTGGCTGTTCTTTCTTCTTATACCCTTGTGAGCAACACCCTTTTCTTACTCGATTTTGATGTATCCTATTACCATATCAAAGATGATTTTCTCGGGAAGATTATCGGCAACTCGGCCATGACCACCGAGCTTTATACAAGCTCTCCTTTTAAGATCGTTCTCGACAAGACCCATGTTCAGCCTATCAATTCTTTTTTCGATATTTCAATTGTCAACGATTCGGTTTTTGTGCTGGAAATGCATGAAGATAAGCCTTATCTATACAATTATCTCGACGGAGGTATCCGGCAAACAGGCCCGATCTATTTCCGTAAACAATTTCAGTTCGGAAAGATGATTGATACCAGTTTCTGTCGCTTTTCCGTAACCATTACAGACCTGTCAAGAGCTAAGGAACTTCAGAAAACCGGAAAGCTGGCATTTGTTATGAATCACCCGGAACAGATTGCCTTGCAGTATCAGAGAAACATAAAAGCAGAGGCTAAAAACCCCGGTTCATCGGTTATCAAAATCACCCTGAAAGGAAATCACGAAAAGAAGGTGACTGATTTTCTGAACAAGCATATTGATACCTATTTAACCAATAACCTGAACAAAAAGAACAAAATTGCTGTCAGTACCATTGAATTTATTGATTCACAGCTTTCTGATATTTCGGACTCCCTTACTACCGTTGAAAGGAGACTGCAATCCTACCGTTCCTCCCATCAGATCACCAATCTGAGTTTTCAGGGGCAGAAGTATATCGAACAACAGACCCAGCTGGAAAATGAGAAAGCACGGCTGGTTTTGCAAAAACGATACTATGATTACCTGGTGGAATATCTTTCTTCAAACAAAGATGGAGCTGACCTGGTGCCTCCTTCGACCATGAATGTTGTTGACCCGGTCATGAACCAGCTTGTGGTGGAACTGATCAACAACAATGCAGAAAGAGCCTCAATTCTGCAGAACGAAAATATTCAGAACCTTTTTCTCGGGCAGATAGAAAATAAAATTAACAACCTGAAAAAGACGATATTGGAAAACGCCCGGAACAACCTGAATACCATTCAGATTTCCATTAATGAACTGGATTACCGGAGCAAGGTTCTTGCAAACGAAATTGCACGCCTTCCGGGCACTGAGCTTCAGCTGGTGGGCATTGAAAGGAAATTTAAGCTGAACGATGCTATTTATACCTATTTACTCGAGAAAAGAGCTGAGGCACAAATAGCCAGAGCATCCAATACACCTGATTTTGAAGTGATTGATTTGGCCAGAGACTCCATGGTCAAAGCCATATCGCCCAAACGAAGGCTCAACCTGGTTCTGGCGGTTCTATTGGGGCTTCTCCTTCCTACCGTTTACATTCTTCTGAAAGAGTTCTTCAATGTCCGCATCTCAGAAATCCGCGATATTGAAGCCATCAGCAACCTGCCTTTCCTTGGGGCTATTGTGAGGAGCCGGAAGGAAACCCCGCTGGTTGTTAAGGAGCACCCGCGTTCTATCGTTTCAGAATCGTTCCGGGCCCTGCGTACCAATATTCAGATACGCATGGGAACCGACAGGCCTGTTGTCCTGGTGGTTACCTCTTCCACAAGCCGGGAAGGGAAAAGCTTCATTGCCCTGAATCTGGCTTCATCCTTTGCTTCCTTCGGAGGAAAAACGGTCCTTCTCGAATTCGATATGCACAAACCGGTTTTGACAGAAAACCTGAAACTTAAATCCGGCAAGGGGTTAAGTAATTTTCTCGACGGGCAGGCAGCCCCCGAAGAAATTATTCTGGCATCTGGCATTGAAGGCCTTGATTTTATCTCCTCAGGTCCCGTTCCCTTTAATCCTTCGGAGCTGATCAGTACCCAGAAGGTGAATGAACTGTTTGAATTCCTGAAGCAGCGGTATCATTATATTGTTCTTGATACACCTCCGCTTGCGGCTGTAGCCGATACCTACCTGCTGATGAAACACGCCGATATGAACATTCTGGTTACCTGCCGGAATACCACTCCAAAGAGTCTGTTTACGGCAGTTCTGGCCAACCTGGAAAACAATAACATTGAAAACCTTCAGGTGGTTCTTAATAACTATGAACTGCGCAATGGCAGAGATGAGTACTCATACGATTATAGTTATGTTCAGGAGGAAGGCAGGCGCAAAGGCTTGTCACGCTACCTGAAAAAGTTCTTATCGTTTGGTAAACTTCCGCGCGTCCGAAAAGGCTGAAAATTGATTTTACTTTATTTTACCGAAATGGCAAAGTAAAGAACGGCAATCAGGGTTGTAATGGCCGACAACAGGGTCGAAATGGTGGTATTCTGGTAACTGGTTGACTTGGCCCTGAGCGGTTCGACGATGATCACATCATTCGGGTACAGAAAATAATAATCTCCTGATGCCAGTTCCTTACTGGTAAGATCAACATACCGGTAAATAATTTCTCCTCCCGTTTCCCTAACAATCACAACTTTTTTCCTGTTGCCGTAACGGGAAATGCCTCCGGCAAGAGCCAGGGCCTTGTAAATATTGATTTTTTCGTCGGTGTAAGTGTAGGTACCCTGCCGTTCAACTTCGCCAAGTATGGTAACCTGGTTATTGACAAATTTTACTATTACTGCCGTGTTGGGCAAATAGTTGGCAAGCAGGCTCTCAATCCGCATTGAGGCTTCCCGGGTAGTAAACCCTTTCAGGTAAATCTTTCCAACAAAGGGAAAATTGATATTGCCTTCCGAGTCAACATTGTAGCTCACAAGATCAACCTGTGTCTGCCCCCACAGTGTGGCATTGTCGTTAAAAATTCTCGTAGCCTTTTCATCAATGCTGATCACTTTAATGTACAGCTGATCATAAGGAGCGATAATTCTTTCAGCCCGGGGAGATTTGTGAACTTCCACCGAGTCAAATTTCCGGTCGAAGTAAACAAGCTGCTTTTGCGGAATACAGCCCGTAAAGGTCAGAATCACTATCAGAATGGTTGGTACGAAAAGCCGGCAGCTGATGAAAGACCTCATAGAAAGGAGTGATTTGTTTTACGACAAGTTGTCCTGACAAATATAACACTTTTGCGTTACTGACTGTACAATTAATCCTCCTTGCTGAAGAATTGATTAACCCGGTTTTTGTGTATTTCAACAGAAGAAATTTGTCAAACAAGCGGTTGGCGCCCGGCACCAACCGCTTGTTTGTTAATACGGCATTAAGCTTGTAATTCAGGTTACCTGACCTGCATCAGCCGTAAGGTCTTTGTTCCCTCCCGTGTGGTGATTCTGACCAAATAAATGCCGCTACCCAAATTACTGCGGCCGTTTTCTTCAGGTTTCCATGTAATGGTGTGTTCTCCGGCCGGCAATGCCTTCCTGTCTATTCTGTCTGCAAGCCTTCCTGTTGCATCATAAAAGGCAAAGGAAACATCCGTGTCCGCTGTCAGTTGTACGCGGAGGGTGACAGTTTCCCGGAACGGATTGGGGTAAGCGATAATATCCGGCATCGCATCAATGGCTGTAACTTCCGTGGTTCCGGCTCCGGTGAATGTGATAAACGCTGTTCCAAATCCGGCAAATGCAAGGGGATACCCTGCCGTGGCAGTCCATGTCAGATTCTTATATTCCTGCAATCTTTCATGGTTCCAGAAACGGAGGGTACAGGTGTGTCCTTCCGTGAAACCGGGAAGGGGAATATCCGAAGAAGGATCCGTCATGCTGGCCGACATTCCGAACACCTCAGACCCATCATACACTGCTGCTCCCACGCACAGCTCCCCATCGAAAATTCCGATTTCATCACCGGTTTTCAAACCGTCAGTCCCTTGAAAACCTGTCAGCACAAAATTCATGGGCGCATACAGATCGCCGGGGAATGCCTCGGAAAAATAGGTTAAACCTTTTCCGGCCTGTGCGTAACTTTCGGCCGACGATTTGTCTCCGCTGGTGCCCGTTGTTAGGAAATCGGGCGCGGTCATGGTTACGTAATACCCTTCTCCCGGTTTCAAACTATCAACTCCAATAGTGAGTTTGCCTGACTGCAGCAGATTGATCCTGGTGCGATCGTCCTTAAGCTTGTAAAAGGTCTTTCTCTCGATCAGGGAAGCAAACAGATCGGTAAATGCTGACGGGTTCTTCGACGGGTATCCTATCAGGTTCTGTCCTTTGACAAGAGGAATGCTGATATTTCCCTTAACGGGTGACCCCTTAACCTGCATTGTTGCACCGGTGCGCATCCAGACATGGTATCCTTCGCCGGGGTGCATGCGTTCGAGATTACTGAACCATGTGCCATCAGGCAATTGGGTCATAAACCGGCCGGAACGGTCCTGTACTTTGATCAGTTGTTTGCCGGCCATCAGGGGCGCAAAAATATGGCTGAGGCTGTCGTCGGCCGGAACCACATAAAAGGAAACCATGTTCCATCCTTCTTCCAGCCGCAGATTCTGCAGACTATCGGCCGCTGTTGCCGGAGGATCGGTGACCGGGTCAGGCTGGGAGTTGCCCGCATTTCCGTCATAAATGCATACGATTGCCTTCCATGGAGCCAGGTTTACCGATGCCGGAAGGCTCGTTCCCGCGGCATCAATAGCATTCCCTCCGGTATTCATGGAGGCAGCTGATAAGGAAGGATTCACCAGAAGACGGGAATTGGCATACGGATCAAAGGGAGCAGTGGCTACTTTGTATAAATGTATGTTGTCAAAGTACATGGTTGCATCAAAATACTTGCTTGTACCAAAAAGAAACTTGCCGGTTGTTGTTTTTCCGGAAGTAAAAATGTAACGGTATTCTGCCCTTGCTGTATCGCAGGTTACGGCATAATTAAACTGAACGGGATTATCGGCATCATCCTTTAGCTGAATGGTTCCGGGCTTATCGCTTTTTGCCGAAAAGGAAATCAGGTAGCTTGTTCCCGCTGTGTAGCTGATGTTCTGACTGCTGAGAAAAGCTCCGTATGTCGGACTGGAAGAAAGAAAACGCATCTGAACATACCCGCCGTCCATTTTGCCGTCGTTTTTCCATATGCGCTGGAAGTTATCGGGATACCCCCACCAGTCGTTTAGATTGGTTGTAAAGGTTCCGTTTTTCAGCAGATCGGCCGAGAGGGTGTCAGTTACCTTTTGCGTGCTCCACCATACGGGACTTTCGGATGAATGGGCATCCTGGCCGTGAAAGGCTCTCCATCCGCTGAGGTTGAACAGGGTTTCGCCGGATCCCTGGACTTTATGAAGAATCGTTGCACGGCTAAACGGATTGGCATAAATGTTATAATCAAAATTTCCGAACGTTGTGGGTTCGCTGCTGCTTAATAACAGACTGACATCTCCCGGGTTTATGGTGAAAAATGTATTGTGCACAACGGTATTTGCATAGCTGGTTGAAGACAGTGCCCTGTCGATCAGAATCGATAATCCGCCTCCGTAAACGGTATTGCTGTCAACCGTATTGTCGAGGGAGTTATGCAGGAAAATGGCTGTGGCCTGCCGGTCATTGATGATATTCCCTGTTACTTTGTTGGCAATGGAATAGTCATCAAGATAGATGCCGAATCCCCAGTTGTGGTATGCTTTGATGGATTCGTTCAGGTGGATATTTTCAATGTAATTCTGCCGAATGGTGGTATTTTTTGAGTAATCGCCCCAGATATAGATTCCGGCTCCGTCTTTCAGTGTCATCAGGGCATTGGACACTACATTGTGTTCGATGAGTGTATTCCTGCTGTCGCTGCGGATTCCACTGTATCCGGTTGAATCAACCCTGTTGCTGGTGATTTTGTTGGAGGACCCCATATGATTGATGAAAATTCCTATGGCTCCGTCATATCCGTTTTTGCCATATCCCGGAACCAGTCCGATCTGTTTGACCGTGTTGTTGTCGATGATGCTGTTCTGCAGCGAGGTGGCTGAAATCCCCTTGCCATAGCAGGAACGGATCTGATTGGAAAGAATCCGGATCTGATCGCCTGTTTTACACTCGATGCCGGAAATCAATGACTCACGTATTGTGCAACCTGAAATTTCAATACTGCTGCAGTTATTCAGGTAAACGGCCGATTCCGTTTGATACTCAAAGGCTATGTTTTTTACAGTTAGGTTCTTTACCGAACCGGCATAGAGACCAGAGGATTTTGAACAGGCCTGTATGCCGGCTGTGTCTTTTACATCCTTCAGGTACACATACAATGTGTCGTTTCTCCAGTACCATTCGCCGGGAGCATCAAGGGAGGAAAACGTATTTTCCAGGTAATAGATGTATCCGGGCTGAATGGTGTATTCCACACCCGGGTTCATGGTTAGGCTTCCCGGTGTATAGGATGATACCGTGCTGTAATCCCATGTATAGTCGCTTGTCCGAACACGGCAGGTTGCCCCTTTCCATGAACCGGCAGGCTGTGTAAGTTCCGCGTCGCCGATCCATGTGGTTGAATTGCTGTTGTCGGCAGTAAACCAGTTTCCTGCATTGGGCGTCCGTGCCAGGAAGTACAGTATATTGTTCACATAAACGCTCAGGGGTTTTTCTTTGACAACTGCTTTGTAAACCAATCCCTGGTACTGCTTCCAGCCTGTATAGGTCCTGGCCCCGGTAATTACCGGCAGTTCTCCGCTTCCATAAGCATCCACTGCAATGGATTTTGTGTCCGATCCAAGATTGTTCAGGCTTATCTGCCCGAAAAAGCGGCTGCCCCGTTTCAGAAGGATTTTGTCTCCCGGCTTGATCTGAGAAGCAACGGTGTTGAGTTTGTCCAGAGTTTTCCAGGCACTCGTTTCCGATGTACCTGTATTACGGTCATCTCCCTGCCGGGAGTCAAGGTAGTAGGTAGTCTGAGCCGGTGCTGTAAGTACCGATAACAACAGTAAAATGATTCCCGTTACAACCAGTAACAGAAACCTTTTGTCTCTTCTTTTCTTCATCGCATCGATCGTTTGGTTCAACATCATTTTTCTGTTCGCAATGGCACAAAACCTCCCCATCAAATGGTAAAAACCATTTTTGACGAAATGACATTTTGGAATGTCAGGAGATTAAAATTCTATGTTAAATGCTATTTTTTATACGACGAAAAATAATTAGCATGTTACGATTGTTTTACACCAAAAAAGGATTTAGAATGATTTTAGATTATTTTCTAAAATACAGGTATACAATAATTTGAAGATTAATTAACCCTGCTGTAACGCATGGTTATAAAAATTTTTGTCTAACAATTCTTCGTAAAAAGAGGGGAAGGAGGAAATTTGCCAAAAAACACATGGGGCGTTACCCCTTAAACCCCGGTTACTTTCTTGCCTTGATACAAGAAAGAAATTAAATTTCGCATAAGAAAATCTACCAGTTGGCGGGGAGGCCAACTGGTAGATTTTCTATCGCGGGAAAGGCAAAACAAAATTCCTCCCGCTCTGCCAGCCTTGGCACCCCTGTTTTGCCCTGGCCCACGCGCTTTGGATTCACGTTCAGGAAATAAATTCCTTTTCAGAAACGGGATTAAGCTCTTGCTCTGGCCCTTAGCAGGCCTGTGGGGGGACGTCCACGATTGGTGCGGGCTGAGGCCGGGTTGGTTATGGACGATAGTTTGGGTACCTTCCGAAGAGGCCTCAGCCTTCAATCGTGGAGACTTTTTTTGGTTACTTTTTTGTGTAGCTGACAAAAAAGTAACTC
>JAAYUG010000045.1 GCA_012517825.1 Bacteroidales bacterium
ACTCAGCCAGTTTTGTATGATTTTCTCACCCAGGGGGGTGAGCACTGACTCCGGATGAAACTGAACACCGCGTACGTCATATTCATGGTGGGAGAGAGCCATGATTTCGTTCTGATCGTCGATAGCTGTAATTTCGAGGCACTCCGGCAGGTTTTCCCGGCTAACAATCCATGAATGGTAACGTCCTGCCTGAAAAAGTTCCGGGAGATCCTTAAAGAGCGGGTCTTCCCTTTTTACCACGTGGATGCTGGTTGCCACACCATGGAATACTCTGGAAAGGTTCTGGAGTCTGCTGCCGAATACTTCGGCTATGGCTTGTAAACCAAGGCAGACGCCAAGGATGCTTTTTGTCGGTGCGTATTCTTTTATGAGAAGCTTCATGATACCTGCCTCATCGGGGATGCCCGGACCGGGAGAGAGAAGAATCTTGTCGTATGCATCAACTTTTTCCAGCGATATTGCGTCGTTGCGATATACGTCAACCTTCTGCCCGGTAATTTTCTGGACAGCATGCACCAGATTGTAGGTAAAGGAGTCGTAATTGTCAAGAATCATTATACGTTTCATGTCCAAAACTTTTTTGTTCATAATCCGATCTCGCCTGCCATAAGCACAGCACTTTTAAGCGCTGCCAGTTTGTTGTTTACTTCCTGAAGTTCTTTTTGTTCTACCGAGGCAGCCACGATTCCGGCCCCTGCCTGATAAAAAAGCCTGTTGGCTTTACTCAGGAAGGAACGGATCATGATGGCATGGGTTACATCGCCGTTAAAACCGAAATATCCTATACAACCGCCGTAGTATCCCCTGTTTTTCTGTTCGTATTTCCGGATCAGTTCCATGGCTTTATATTTTGGTGCTCCTGAAAGGGTGCCGGCAGGAAAGGAGTCGGTAAGTACTTTTACCCGGTTGGTCTCGGGTAGTATTTTACCGGAGACTTTTGAAACCATATGAATGACGTGGGAATAAAACTGAATTTCGCGATAGGTTTCAACTTTAACGTCGGTGGCATTGCGGCTCAGATCATTGCGGGCCAGATCCACCAGCATAATGTGTTCGGCATTTTCTTTTGGGTCGTTGCTAAGCCGGCGGGCCAGTTCTTTGTCGGCTTCATCGTCGCCGGTGCGCCTGAATGTTCCGGCAATGGGATGGATATAGGCTGTGTTGTTTCTTATTTCAAGCTGCGCCTCGGGTGAAGATCCGAAAATACGGTAATTGCCGAAATCGAAATAGTACAGGTAAGGAGAAGGATTAATGGAACGAAGTGCCCGATAAACATTGAAATCGTCACCAAAATACGATTGGGAAAATTGCCGCGAAAGAACAATCTGAAATACGTCGCCGCGGAAGCAATGTTCCTTGCCCTTTGTCACCAGTTCCATATACTGACTGTCGGTGAGGTTCGATGTCTCTTTTTTGTCGGGCCGGAAAGGGTATGTGGCGAAGTTTCTGCTCTGAAGCAACGATTCCAGCACAGGAAGCTGGCTTTCCTCCCCGTCAAACAGGTTCTCAATCAGGTACAGGGCATTCTGAAAATGATTGATGGCAATGATGTATTTATAGAAACTGTAAGAGACCTCAGGGATCGCATCGGGGGCGTCACCGGTATCAGGAAAGGAAATGGTCTCCGCATACCTTACGGCATCATAGGCCAGATAGCCGAACAATCCGTTTGCCGGCGTTTCATGGGTGTTTGGCTGAAACAAGAGCCGGAAACTTTCCAGAAGTTCGGGAAGTTGTCCGCCTGAAATTGGCAGAGTCTCTGAGGATCCGTCGGGATAGCCAATCTGAACCTTTCCGTTTTTTGCTTCGAAGGTTGAAAGAGGCTTTAGGCAGATGAACGAATAGCTTCCTTTGCTGCCATGAAAATCGGAACTTTCGAGCAGGACCGCTCCGGGGTAAATGTCCCGTAGTTTAAGGTACAATCCGACCGGGGTGATGGTGTCGGCCAGGATCTTCTTTTGTACCACATTGAAATAAAACCGTTTCACACGCATTGATTTTACAGGTTTTTACAACAAAAAAGGCCCGCCGTGATTCGGCAGGCCTTATATCGTTTACGAACAGGAATGGCTTACCAGCCTCACGGAAACCGGGAGTCACTGATCCACCACCACCATGTTCTATTTGTCATCATTTTTTAATACTACATGTAGTGCAAAAAAAAGAATTTTTTACGGAATAAAAAAATGCAGGGCAATATTTTTTAATTTCACATGTTTTTTCAATGCTGCTCAACATGGTTCACCGGCGAAAACGCCTCATAAGGTTAATATAAGGTATTCTCATGCTTCGCTTTTTAAAAAAATCGTACCCTTTCAATGAAGACCTGAAACATAATGCCAAGGTCATTTTCTTTATCAGTGTGGGCGTTCTTGCTTTTATTCTTGTATTTCAGCCCATTGAAATTTACTCTCATCCCAGGAAACTGGTATTTCTTATTGCAGGTTTTTTTCTTTCCACTTTTGTTACCCTTGCCATAAACCTGCTGGTACTGCCAAGTTTGTTTCCACGGCTTTTCCGGAGCGAGAAATGGAATGTGGGAAAGGAAATTCTGTGGGATATATGGCTGCTGCTCAATGTTTCGTTTGCTGATTTTCTGATTTATACACGATTGTTTGAGATCATGAATCTTCATTTTTCCGATGTCGGGAAGATTCTTCTTATTGCCTGCCTGCCAGTAGCAGTATTGATAGTCATCAACCAGGAACGTCTTTTGCGGACGCACCTTAAAAGCGCTCTGCAAATGAACGAGCGGTTGATGAAGTCAAGAAATCTGAAGGAAACACTGATCCATCTGGAATCAGAATATAAGACTGACAGCATTTCCATCACTGCAGATGCCCTGGTCCTTATCAGGTCGGCCGACAATTACATTGAAGTGTACTACCGGAGCAACGGCAATGTTAAAAAGCAAATGGTGAGAAGTTCCCTGAAAAAGGCCGAAGAAACTCTGCGTGATTTCGATTTCATATTCAAATGCCACCGTTCCTATATTATCAATATCAACCACATAAAGGAGGTGCGCGGAGATTCGCAGGGATATACCTTGTTTTTTGACCAGATCGATTTTCCGGTTCCGGTATCCCAGAATTATATCGAAGAATTTAAAAAGCTGATTTAGCCTGTTCACCTGCTTCCGCAGGCCGGTGTGGTGGTTGAGATATTTATTCTTCTATTTGTCAGAGTTTTATGGGATTTTTTGTCCTTTTTTGACATGAAACCGCGGTTTTTTTCGTCCCTGCTATAGCCCTTTTCATCCCTAAAAACTATCGTTCTTCCCTGTTTTGGCAACTCAGAGCAGGTAAGGACTACTTTTACTGCTGAATTTTAATTTATGGAGAAGAGTATTATGAAATCATTGAATATTGGGAACCTTCATGTTCCTCTGCCGATCGTTCAGGGAGGAATGGGCGTAGGTGTATCGTTATCAGGGCTGGCTTCAGCTGTTGCCAGCGAAGGAGGCATTGGAGTCATATCGGCAGTGGGTATCGGCATGACCGAGCCCGATTACCGGAAAAACTTCAAGGAAGCAAACAAAACCGCCTTGCGAAAGGAAATCAGGAAAGCCCGGGCAAAAACAAACGGAGTTCTGGGGGTTAATATAATGTATGCCGTCACCGATTATGACGATTTGCTGAAAGTAGCTCTGGAAGAAGAGATAGACGTTGTGATTACAGGAGCCGGCTTACTGCTGAAACTGCCTTCCAATATTGACGGTTCTGTGCTCGAAACCCGCAGAACCAAATTTATTCCCAAGGTATCTTCAGGGAGGGCTGCCAGAATCATTTTTCATTCCTGGTCAGAAAGGTACAACCGGGTGCCGGATGCCGTTGTTGTGGAAGGGCCTATGGCCGGGGGGCATCTGGGCTTTTCACGGCAGGAACTCGACCAGCCGCAAAAAGATCTGGCTTCGCTGGTAAAGGAAACCCTGCCGGAACTGCTTCCTTATGAACAGAAGTACGGAATGGAAATTCCCGTTATTGCAGGTGGGGGAATTTATGACGGAAGAGATATGTACGAAATTTTGGAGGCCGGAGCAAGCGCAGTAAAAATAGGAACCCGCTTTGTTACCACGGTAGAATGTGATGTAGCCGAATCCTTCAAACAGAATTACATTAACAGCACACCTGACGACATCGTCATAATTAACAGTCCGGTTGGTTTACCCGGCAGGGTGATAATCAATGATTTTGTGCGGGCTGTCCAGGCCGGCGAAAGAAAACCGGTTAAATGTTCCTGGAAATGTTTGAAAACCTGTGATTTCAAAAAAGTGCCCTACTGCATTGCCGAAGCATTGTTTAATGCCGCCCGGGGCAATTTTGACGAAGGATTTTCCTTTGCCGGTTCCAAAGCATGGAAGGCAACAGAAATTCTTACGGTACATGAAACCATCAACCGGCTGAGGTCAGAATACTCGCTTGCGGAATTAAGCAAAGAAGCTGTTTTTGCTGTCTGAAAGAATACCCGTTCAGATACGAACTTTCTTGTTTTTATAACCTGAAGCGCTTTGCACTGTTGTTTAAACTGTTGAACGGTTAATCTTTAAGCTTCAGTTATTCAAAAAATCAGGGAAATTTTCATGAATCAGTGAATTGAATATCCATTGATTCTGAATTTCCTTTATTTTTGAAATCTCATTGCGATATTTCACAACAAAAACAATATACTATGAGGTTTTCAGGAATAACTGCATTTACAGTTCTTGCTATGGTATTTGCTTCATCATGCCAGAAAACAGAGGAAAATGGGAAGCTTATAAACTTTGTTGATCCATTTATCGGAACCGGGGGCCATGGGCACACATTTCCCGGGGCAGCTCTTCCTTTTGGCATGGTTCAGCTTAGTCCCGATAACAATCATGAAGGCTGGGACTGGTGTTCCGGATACCATTATTCCTGGGACACAATTGCCGGCTTCAGCCATACCCATATCAGTGGTACCGGTGTTCCGGATCTTATGGACATCAGGATTCTGCCAGTAGATATACCGCAAGCGGAAAAAGGAACATTCACGGCACTGCCGGCCAACAGGCAATATGCCTTGTTTACCCATGCCGATGAGAAAGCGGTGCCCGGATACTATTCGGTGATGCTGAAAAACGGAATCCATGCTGAACTGACGGCAACAAAACGAACCGGAATGCACCGCTATACATTTACACAGGGTATGGTTCCGGCCGTTATTCTTGACCTGGGGTCACTGGTCAGCTGGGACAGGGTAAAAGGCTCGGCAGTCAAAAAGGAAGGAAGCGATGTCCTTTCGGGGTACAGATTTTCTGCCGGCTGGGCAAACAATCAGAAAGTGTTTTTCCGGATGCAGTCTTCCCTTCCTTTGGCGGATATATGGCTTGTCGGGCCGGATGGAACTCTCAGCCCTTTTTCCGGCGAAGCCATTTCCGATTCAAACCAGCCGGCACTTAAGATCCTGGTCACTTTCCGTCCTGAAGGGAACAAGCCATTGCTGATAAAGACCGGAATCTCATCAGTCAGTACTGAAGGGGCGGGGAACAACCTTGTTACAGAAAATCCCGGCTGGGACTTTGACGGAATTCGCAGGGCAGCAGAAATTGCCTGGGAAGAAGCCCTGGGGAGCATCCGTATAACTTCATCCGACACATCGGTTTTGCGTACATTTTACACAGCCCTGTATCATGCATTTATTCAGCCTAACGTTTACAGCGATGTTACAGGTGAATACCGTACGGCAAGCGATGAAATAAAGAAAGACGACAAAAACGAGATGTACTATACCTTCTCGTTATGGGATACATTCCGGGGCTGGCATCCTCTGATGACCATTATTGCGCCCGATAAGGTGCGGGCTTTTGTAAAAGCTATGATGGCCCATTACCATGACTTCGGCGTGCTTCCAAAATGGTCGTTATGGGGAAATGAGACATGGTGCATGATTGCTTATCATTCGGTACCGGTGCTTGTGGATGCATGGAAGAAAGGGCTGATTGATACTTCCCTGCAGGAAGAGGTTTATAAAGCCATACGTCAGGTTGCCATGGGAGAAGGACCCAGAAGGAATCTGGAAGGACTGGATCTTTACATACAGCACGGTTACCTTCCCGCTGACGGAAATCCAGACCGGCAAAGCAAGGAAGATTTCGATGAGTCAGTTTCGAAAACACTTGAGTGGGCCTATGACGATTGGTGTATAGCACAAATGGCCAAAGGGCTGGGGAAGGAAGAAGACTATGCCATTTTTACGAAACGTGCTGAAGCATACAAACTTCTGGCTGATCCGACTACCCGGCTCATGCGGCCCCGCAATGCAGACGGAAGCTGGGCAGTGCCTTTCCGTCCAGAAGTGGCTCAGCATGGCAACGGCTACACCGAAGGGAATGCCTGGCAATATTCATGGTTTGTTCCGCACGATATTACCGGACTGATGGAATTTATGGGAGGGAAGGAACGTTTTTCCGAGCGGCTCGATACCCTGTTTGATGTGCTGAAAGCGGAAGATATTCATTTTCCTGATGTTACAGGCCTGATCGGCCAGTATGCCCATGGTAATGAACCCAGCCATCATGTGGCTTATTTGTACAACTATGCCGGAAAACCATGGAAAACGCAGGAAAGGGTTCGTCATATCCTGAAAACCATGTATACTGACAGGCCGGATGGTTTATCAGGGAACGAGGATTGCGGACAAATGTCGGCCTGGTATATACTGAGCGCCATTGGTTTTTATCCTGTCAATCCGTGCGGAGGGGTATACATGCTGGGTTCTCCCCTGGTTGAAAGAGCCGAAATTCCCTTGCCCGGAGGGAAAAAGTTTACGATCAGTGTAATGAATCAGTCCCCTGAAAATATCTACATCCAGTCGGTTGCTCTGAACGGAAAACCCTACAACAAATGCTTTATTGAGCATGCAACGATAATGCAGGGAGGAAAGATGGAGATCGTACTGGGAAAGAGTCCCAACCCAGGCTGGGGACAGGAATAGGGATCAGGCTGCTCTCAGCCGCTTCAAGTTGGCCTTATTGAGCTTGGCACGCGCGTAATCGAGCGTAACAGTGAGTTCCTTCTGGTCTCTGGAGGGATAGTCGAACATGAAATCGATCATGATGGCTTCGACGATCGAGCGGAGTCCCCGCGCTCCCAGGCGGAATTCAACAGCTTTATCTACAATGAAATCGAGTACTTCCTCATCAAAGGAAAGGTCAATTTTGTCGATTTTGAAGAGTTTCTGATACTGTTTGATAATGGCATTTTTGGGTTCCGTAAGGATTTTGCGCAAGGTGGCCCTGTCGAGCGGATGGAGGTAGGTGAGCACAGGAAGGCGGCCGATCAGTTCGGGGATCAGACCATAGGCACGAAGATCCTGGGGTGCGATGTACTGGAGAAGATTATCCCGTTCAACTCTTTCTGTTTCCATAGCGGCATTAAATCCTACCACCTGGGTATTAAGGCGCTGGGCGATTTTCCGTTCGATGCCTTCAAATGCTCCTCCGCAGATGAAGAGGATATTCCGGGTATCAACCTGAATCATTTTCTGTTCGGGGTGCTTGCGGCCGCCCTGGGGAGGCACATTTACAATGGAACCTTCCAGTAGTTTAAGAAGTCCCTGCTGCACTCCTTCGCCCGAAACATCGCGCGTAATGGATGGGTTGTCGCCTTTCCGGGCAATCTTGTCAATTTCATCAATAAAAACGATGCCTTTCTGGGCCGCTTCTACGTTATAATCGGCTACCTGAAGCAGGCGGGTAAGGATGCTTTCAATATCTTCGCCCACATAACCGGCTTCGGTGAAAACGGTGGCATCAACGATGGTGAAAGGAACGTGCAGCATGCGGGCAATGGTACGGGCCAGAAGCGTTTTCCCGGTTCCGGTTTCCCCCACCAGAAGGATATTGGATTTTTCAATTTCCACATCATCATCCTTCGGGTTCTGGGGTTGGAACATCAATCGTTTGTAATGGTTGTATACGGCAACGGAAAGGAATTTCTTGGCCTCATCCTGGCCCACCACATACTGATCGAGAAAGTTTTTGATTTCGGCCGGTTTCATGATTTTGAGCTTATGGATGTCAAAATCATTGCGGGTACGCGATTCCTCCATGACGATCTCGTAGGCCTGCTCCACGCAGCTGTCACAGATGTACCCCGAGATACCCGCTATCAGGAGGCGGGTATCCTTTTTTTCCCGTCCGCAGAATGAACACCGGTCCATACGTCAGAATTTTATTTTTTCTTTTTTTCCCGAACCAGCACTTCGTCGATCATACCGTATTCTTTTGCCTCATCAGCTGTCATCCAGAAATCGCGGTCAGCATCCTTCTCCACCTTTTCCACATCCTTTCCTGTGTGAAGGGCAAGGATTTCGTAGAGTTCTTTTTTGATTTTTCTGATTTCGTTGGCAGCAATTTCAATATCGGAAGCCTGTCCCTGTGCTCCGCCCATAGGCTGGTGAATAAGGATACGGCTGTGCTTCAGGGCTGAACGTTTTCCCTTGGTTCCGGCTGCCAGCAGAATAGCGCCCATGGAAGCAGCCATTCCGGTGCAAATAGTAGCTACGTCGGCTGCGATCCACTGCATGGTGTCATAAATCCCCAGACCGGCATAAACTGACCCGCCGGGGGTGTTGAAATAAATCTGAATGTCCTTTGTGGGATCCGCCGAATCAAGGTAGAGCAGCTGGGCCTCAATAATGTTCGAAACATAATCGTCAATGGGCAATCCCAGGAAGATGATCCTGTCCATCATCAGACGGGAAAATACATCCATGGTGGCTATGTTCAACTGCCGTTCCTCAATAATGGTAGGTGAAATGTAATTGCTGTAAACCGACAGATACTGGTGCATCGCTAAACTGCTGATACCGCGGTGCTTTACGGCATATTTTTCAAAATCATCTTTTAGTGTAGGCATATTATTTCTTTTCAAAAAGTTTCTTGAATCCTTCTACATCAATTTCTTTGTCTTCTATTTTGGCATTGTTCTTAATCCATCCGTAAATTCTTTCTTCCAGAACCTGCCTTTCCATACGGTTACGTTCTTCTTCCCTGGCAAGCAAGTCGCTGGCAAGGCTTTCAACATACTGATCAGGTACGTTGGCTAACCCATAGCGAAGATACTGATTTCTTGCAAGATTTTTTGCCTGTTCCTTAATTTCTTCTTCCGTAACCGTGAAGTTGTTGTCCCTGGCAATTTTGTTAACAATGAGTTGCCATTTAAGATCGTTCAGGAAGTGATCAAAATCCTTCTCGATTTCTTCGCGGCTGATTTTCCCCTCATTTGTTTCAAACATCCAGCGTTTCAGGAAATCTTCCGGCAGGGGAATCTGGGTCTTACTGATGAGGGTTTCTCTTGCATCCATGGTGAAGCGGTATTCTGCTTCCCCTTCGAGGCTTTTTTCCAGGTCTTCCTTAACCTTCTGCCGGAATTCTTCTTCGCCGGAAACCGTTCCTTCGCCAAAGACCTGATCAAAAAACTGCTGGTCAAGCGGAGCAGGATCGTACTGTTTGATTTCTGTAACGGTGAACAAAAATGTATTTCCAATACCGGGAAGCTGTTTCGGGTCAACTCCCAGCATGCCAGCTCTGTCGGAATCTTTTGGAAAAGCTTTGCTGGCGTCAAACAGTATCTGATCGCCCTGTTTTTTCCCTATGAACAGGTTCCTGATTTCCTGGTCATCAATCCGGTCAACTGAAAGGATTGTGCCCTCGTTTTTGTGGCCTCCCTCGATTATCTGCCCGTTTTCATCGGCTTCAGCGATGTTTCCCCTTACCATAGAGCTTTCGCCGATTTCGGGAACATCATTGAAACGGCCGTAATGTTTTTTAAGTTCTTCAATCCGTTCTTCGATCATCTTTTCCTCAACGGTAATCTTATAATAGGGGATTTTGACTTTTGAAAGAACGGGCAGGTCGAATTCGGGACTTAATCCAAGGTCGAAGGAAAATTCAAATGACTCCTGTTTTTCGAAATCGATTGTTTTTTCTTCATCCTTATGCGGGAGGGGATCTCCCAGGATCCGCAGGTTTTCATTCCGCAGGTATTCTATCAGCGAATTGCTCACCAGCTTGTTGATTTCCTCCACCTTCACCGGCGTATAATAAAGCCTGTTAATGAGGCCCATAGGAACATGGCCGGGACGGAATCCGTCAATCCGGGCTTTTTTCCGGTAATCCTTCAGTACTTCCTGAACTTTCGGTTCATAATCCTCTTTGGTAATCTCAACCGTTACGATGGCATTCAGTGCGTCTTTGTTTTCTTTTCTGATGTTCATCTGTCAAATAATTGTTAATATTCTGTCTTTTCGTTCTGTTCCAGCGAAGGAGTAACTGCACGTTAATCCTATCATGCTCCTTTCGTTTTCCTTTTCAGCCCGGCCGGCCATGTTATTTCTGTTTTGCAGGGCCTTTCATTTGTGCGGATGAAGGGACTCGAACCCCCACGCCCGAAGGCACAAGATCCTAAGTCTTGCGCGGCTACCAATTACGCCACATCCGCATAAACCGGGGTGCAAAGTTACTGCTTTTTTTTCTTATTTAGACGTTCTTGATAAAACCACCAAAACAATGTGTTGGGGGATATTTGAAATCCATCAGTGGCTTTTTCATGCTTCTTTCGTAAACAACCCTGGTTGATTTGTGAAGATAAAATTCGGCTCCGCTTAAGATGTATCCTGCCAAAAATTATGTAGGTTTCACCATCAAGGAAGCCTTCAAGGTAGAAGCCAATGCAGTGGTAACTTACGAAGTGGCGATTGAAAAAGGCGCCATGAAACACACTCTTGTATTTGATAAGGATGGTAAGTTTCTGAAACAGCAGGCTGCTCAGGCTGGTGTTCCCGCTAAGAAAGAAGCTCCTAAGAAAGAAGCTCCTAAGAAAGAAGCTACCCAGAAAGCACCTGTTAAAAAGTAGGGGTCGGTTAATAATGCTGGGGGTGAAAGGGGCATGTTGCTAAAGCATATGCCCCTTCTTTTTTGGTACAATGCCCGGAGAAATCCTGTTTTTCTGATTCCTGAAACCTCTAAGGATTGGAAGGTTTCAGGAACTTTCAATTTTCATACCAGAAAGGAAACAAATTCATGAAAAAATTGTTATATTTCTGGACACCAAAACACTACATACATGAAACCTAAAGAAAGATTTTCATTTTCCGGAATGTTTTTCCTCTCCGTACTTTTCATTTCTGGTGCCTGTTCGCAAAGGGCATACATTAGTCCCGACCTCACAAAGCTTTGGGAAACTCCGGCGGTGCTGAAAACCCCTGAATCGGTTCTGTATGATTATCAAAGGGATGTTATTTACGTTTCCAATGTAAACGGAAACCCTTCGGAAAAGGATGGTAACGGTTTTATTTCGCGGCTGAGGTCCGATGGGACTATTGATAGTCTGCAATGGATTACCGGCTTGAATGCGCCTAAAGGAATGGGGCTGGTGGACAGCTTGCTGTATGTTTCTGACATTGATGAAATTGTTGAAATGGATGTCAAATCGGGAAAGATACTGAACAGGTACCCTGTGCCCGGGTCGAAATTTCTCAATGATATTGCCTGTGATGAAGGGGCAAGAGTATTCGTGTCGGATATGCAGGACAAGAAGATCTATGTTTTGGTTGACGGCAAGGTAAGCCTCTGGCTTTCAGATTCTAAACTTGATGGCGTCAACGGACTTCTGGCCTGGGAGGAAGATGTGTACGCCGGCGTGAACAATGCCGTTTTGCGCATTGCAGATGATGGCCGGACAGTTGAAGAGTGGATTCATGAAACCGGAGGAATTGACGGGCTTGTTGCCGACGGGAAGGGGAATTTTATTTTTTCTGACTGGACCGGGCATGTTTATAAAGCTTCTCCGCACGGTAAACCGGTCAAACTGCTTGATACTACCCCTGTAAAAATGAATGCGGCCGATATTGATTTCATACTGGACAGGAACATTTTACTGGTACCAACATTCTTTGACAACAGGGTAGTGGCGTATACGATAAAATGATACCATTTGCCAGGGAAGGTAAGTTCGCGGTTCTTTTGGATTTTTATCTCAGTTCAAAGTTTTTTCCGAGATAGACATTTCGCACCTGTTCATCATTGGCCAGTTCTTCTGAGGTGCCCGATTTCAGGATCGACCCTTCGAAAAGAAGATAAGCACGGTCGGTGATAGAGAGGGTTTCGTGCACATTGTGGTCGGTTATAAGGATACCGATGTTTCTGTCTTTCAGGTGCGATACAATACCCTGGATGTCTTCCACGGCTATTGGATCTACGCCGGCGAACGGCTCGTCGAGGAGAATGAATTTCGGGTCGAGTGCCAGGGCACGGGCTATTTCCGTCCGGCGGCGTTCTCCTCCGGAGAGCTGGATACCAAGGCTTTTTCTGATGCGGGTAAGTCCGAATTCGCGAAGCAGTGATTCAATGCGTTGTTCCTGAATATCCTTAGGAATTTTCGACATTTCCAGTACCGCACGCAGGTTGTCTTCCACACTCATCTTACGGAATACTGAGGCTTCCTGTGAAAGGTATCCGATTCCCCGCTGTGCCCTTTTGTACATGGGCTCCAGACTGATGTCAATATCGTCAAGGAATATTTTTCCTTCGTTAGGTACTATCAGACCAACAATCATGTAAAAAGTAGTGGTTTTGCCGGCACCGTTGGGGCCGAGGAGTCCCACAATTTCACCCTGTTTCACTTCAACGGAAACCCGGTTTACCACCACGCGCTGGCGGTATTTTTTTACCAGATTGTCAGTTCGTAATGTCATTTTCAAAGTATAATCTGTAATCCAAACCGGATTCCAAAGGGTTGTATTCCCGGATGGTTCAGGTAGGAAAGACGCCACACAGCATCAATCCGGAACACCTTCAGAATATTTTCAATGCCTGCCCCGGCTTCGTAATACCCTTTTTCCACACTTTCCATACCGGCAGGAAGTACCAGGGACTGGTTTTCCGGATTGTTCAGCTGACCCCACAACGCCCTGAAAGTAACCACTTCCCTGAGTTTGGCTTCCCTCAGCAAAGGAATCCTGTTAAAAAAGTACCCGTCAAAATGATGATCTGCAAAGATACCAATATACCTGTTACTGGCAAACTCGTAATAGTTCATCAGGTTAAAAGCCATGTAATCGTAGGCATAGGTTTCGTTTCCTTTGTGAATTTCCAGTAAAGGGAAAGGGACATTGCCATACACGGAACCGGCATCAATCATGTATTCGGTATAACCGAACGGTGCGAGTTCGAGTGTTTGGGTAATATTCAGATTCCACCTGAAATAACCGTAGCGGCTTCCGCTAACTCCCGGAATGCCAAGGGTAGTGTTCAGGTTAACGACAGGATAATTGGTTCCCAGGCTGGTTCGTTCAAATTCTCCCATCAGGTATTTTTCTTTCCAGGCAAACCGTGTATTGAGTGTAAGTTCAAAAGTTGTAATGCTGGGAACCGGATGCATGAATCCTTCGGAATACGAAGAAAAAGGAACATATTCCGTTGAGTATAACGTGCGGTGCGTTGCGGTGAGGGTATTGGAACAACCATGAAACCATTCCCTTTCAAACCATAGTTTGATCTCTTCGGTCCGTGTAAGCTTGTCATTGGGTTTTCTGCGGAGAAGTGATGTGACAAAATTGTCTTCCAGAAAAGCATTCTGGCTTTGCCCGAGTTGTTCAATATCTTTTTTGTACGATATTCCGGTAGCGATTCTGGGGTTTTTATCGAAAAGATACAGGGCGCCGCCTCCGTATTTCCACTGTTTATCGCGGGTTCCGTAAGCCAGGTAACCATCGAGCATAAGCTTTGTGCTGAATGCATTGCTGGTACGTCCCCCGAAACGTAAACGGTTTCCTTCAAGAGGATTGAATGAATAAAACCGGTAATACGGTCCGATTTCAACAGGCCCTTTTACATAATAATAGGTATAGAACATCTGGATGAGACCGGCCACACTCCGGTAAAGCGGTATTTTCTGAACCGAATCGACCATTGAATAAATACCGGCTTCTTTTTCCGTTAGTTTTTCCGGACGGTTAACCTGCCAGAATGTTTCATCCTGTTCAAGGCTTCCCTGGGCCAGTGTAATATCACTGGGTTCGTTCATCAGTTTTTCCGGGAGAATAGTATCAACGGCTATTTTTCTGAAGAAGGAGGTTTTTTGGCCGATAAATCCGGTCATTTTGTCAGTAAGGGTAAATTCGGCGTAAAAATCTTCCCGCACAGGAAACCAGAGAGAATCGCTGAGCGGGGTATATTCCCTGCGCAATGCGATATTCTCAACATAGTTTATGTTGGCCTTTTCACTGCTCTGCATCTCATATTTACATACAGCCCAGGATGAATCAGCAACCCACACCGATCCGGTGAAGGTTCTTTCCTGTTTTCTGCGGGGTTCAAAATCAATCCGGTATGCGGTGTGCCCGTGAAATAAAACTGTATCGGTGATATAATACCGGTAATAGCGTTGGCCGAATTCAGCCAGAGGGCTTATCCATCCTGTTTCAAAAAGAAAGACGATATTGTCGTATATGGAATAATTCTGGTACATTTTCCCCGTTAACTGGCTTACGCTTTCGTTTTTGGTACCGGAAATACGGGAAGCCTTAATCACCTCGAGCTCTTTTTTTGGCCTGCTCCGGTAGTAATTGTCCGAAACTGTTTCGGAAAGCAGTAAAGGAAGATAGGTTTTTCCGCTTCCCGGAAGGGTGTCAATATTGTCGAAGATAAAATCAAAGCCTTTCAGTGCTTTCCTTCGGGCCAGCAGTTCAGGATTGGTGAGGTCGATGCGGGTTTTGTGGTACGCCTCGTAATACCAGGTACGGAACCTGCTCAGATCGTTTCTGCTGCGGTTTGCCCTTACCTTCCTGAGAAGGATATGGGCAGGATTTTCGCCCGGTTTTACAACTACTTCATCCAGCAGAATTTCCTCCGGTTTCAGGGCAACATTTATTTCCTGCGTGCGGAAGGGAGTTACGGCCAATGCAATGGGCTGATAACCCATACACGTAACAAGGATGCTATCAACAGAATGTTTCGTCTCAAGGCGGTAAGAGCCATCTTCCAGTGAGATGGTACCAACGGGAAGACTTTTTGCTGCAACATTCACATAGGGTAAGGGCTCTCCTGAGGAAGCATCCGTCACTTTTCCGTAAATAACTGTAAGTTGCTGGGCGGATGCATGCATTGATATTGCTGCTATCCCTGAAAAGACAAGGTTATAATGATGGAATTGCTTGATTTTCATTAAAATCTTCCTTGTTATTGCCTTGTTCATCTTGTTCCATCAAATAATGAATAACCGACAAAAAGGCAAAAAGTTTATTTCCGGGACTCCTTCCGCACAATTCGTGCCGAAATTAAAATACTGATTTCATAAAGCAGTATTAACGGCAGGCTAACCAGAATCTGACTGAAGATATCAGGAGGTGTAATGATGGCAGCGAGAATCAGAATCAGCACAATTGCGTGCTTACGGTACTTTCGCAAAAAGCCGGGACCAACCAGGCCAATTTTGGTAAGGAAATAAATAATTACAGGCAATTCGAATACAATGCCGCAACCAAGGGTAATGGTAGCAGAAGAAACGATGTAATTGTTCAGGTCAAAAAAGTTTTCAACTTGTGTGCTGACTATATAGGAACTAAAGAACTGGGTAGAAAGAGGAAGAAGGATAAAATACCCAAAGGCAACCCCGAGGAGAAAAAGGAACGATGTGTAAAACACGGCACCGCGAGCATATTTCCTTTCTTTCGGATACAGGGCCGGAGCAATGAAATTCCAGAACTGATAAAGCACATAGGGTAATGCCAGAATAATGCCTGCAATAAAAGAAACAACGATATGGGTCGAAAACTGCCCGGCCATGCGGGTGTTTATCAGCCTGAGGTTATGCTGATTGATGCAGAGATCCTGTATATGCACCCGCTGTCCCAGCTCGCAGAGAAGCCGGTTGGTAATGAACCATGGCTCCTTGGGGGCAAGAATAATTTTGTCAAAGAGAATCCCTTTGAAGACAAAGGCAACAATAGCCATCAGAACAATTGCCATAACCGCACGGACAAGATGCCATCTGAGTTCCTCCAGATGCTCCAGAAAGGTCATCTCATGATTTTCCTTCTTTGCCATTCCGTTTCATTTTTTCAAAGTTACAAAGGTATGTTTTTTTTGCTTCCTGCATTCGGGGCTGAATTTATGCAGAACTGTCCGTATCCGAGAAGTCAGGGAACCTGAAAGTGATCTTTAACCCGAATTGTGCATCCGGAAGGCAATGTGCCAATACCGGCGAATGAGTCTGAATGTCAGGATTTTGCTTAGCGCAACAAAATTGAAAGGAAAGAGGGCTGTAAGGCGTATACTGCATTGCAGATGCATAACTCAAACTGAAATGTAAGAGCGAATTCAGCCTTCCAGTTGAAAATTCAAATGCCCATATGAATAACTATTCAGATTATCAATGTGATAATCAGGTTTGTGCATACAATTGTACAAAGTTTTGTTAAATTAGGTTAATTTCGTGCGCTTTTTTACATTTTTTGACTAACTTTAATATTCTTAAAACATTTAAATTCTATAAAAACATTTAACAGGTTTAACAGTAACCACCAGGTTGTGAGGTAATAAAAATGACAGACTATTCGAAAGTTTCACTCCAGGAGCTTTTAAAGAAATATTTTGGATTTGACAGTTTCAAGGGAAATCAGGAAGCGATCATCCGTAATGTGCTGGCAGGGAAAGACACATTTGTTCTGATGCCCACGGGAGGCGGCAAGTCGCTCTGTTATCAGCTTCCTTCATTGATTTTACCGGGGACGGCGATTGTGATTTCTCCCCTCATAGCCCTGATGAAAAATCAGGTAGATGCCATGCGGAGTTTCAGCAACGAAGATGGCATAGCCCATTTTCTGAATTCCTCTCTTACAAAGAAGGAAATAGCCGATGTAAAGCAGGATATTCTTGACGGGAAAACGCGGCTTCTGTATGTGGCTCCTGAATCACTGACCAAGGAAGAGAACATCCAGTTTCTTCGTCAGGTAAAGGTATCATTCTATGCTATTGATGAAGCCCACTGTATTTCGGAATGGGGGCACGATTTCAGGCCGGAATACCGCCGGATTCGTCCGATTATTAATGAAATCGGAGAGGCACCGCTGATTGCCCTGACGGCCACAGCTACTCCCAAAGTACAGCATGATATCCAGAAAAACCTGGGTATGCTGGATGCAACAGTGTTTAAATCTTCCTTTAACCGGCCGAACCTGTATTATGAGGTACGTCCCAAAGTCCACGCCACAAGGGAAATTATTAAAATTCTTAAGAACAACCCCCGGAAATCGGCTATTGTTTATTGCCTTAGCCGGAAAAAAGTGGAAGAAATGGCTGAGGCACTTCAAATTAATGGTATCAAGGCACTTCCTTACCATGCCGGAATGGATTCGGCCACGCGTACCCAGAATCAGGATAGTTTTCTGAGGGAGGATGTGGATGTAATTGTTGCTACCATCGCCTTTGGAATGGGAATCGATAAACCTGACGTGCGTTTTGTCATTCATTATGACATACCGAAGAGCCTGGAGGGGTATTACCAGGAAACCGGCCGGGCCGGCCGTGACGGAGGCGAAGGGAATTGCATTACCTTTTACAAATACGAGGATATTCTGAAGCTGGAAAAATTCATGCAGGGAAAACCTGTTGCCGAACAGGAAATCGGAAAACAGCTTTTGCATGAAACGGTTGCTTATGCGGAATCCTCCGTTTGCCGCCGGAAGCTTCTTCTCAACTATTTCGGTGAAGAATACCCGGAAGATAACTGCCACAATTGCGATAACTGCCTGCATCCGAAAGAACAGTTCGAAGGGCAGGAATATGTGACCACCGTGCTGGAATGCATCCAGGAAGTGAAGGAAAAATTCAAGGGAGAACATATTGCCAATATTCTTTCAGGCAATATGAATGCCGCCATCAAATCGTACCGCCATCATGAACTCGAAAGTTTTGGCGCGGGAAGCGAGGAAGATCCCAAATTCTGGAATGCCGTTATCCGGCAGATGCTGATTGGTAATCTGTTGCAGAAGGATATCGAAAATTATGGTACCCTGAAAATTACAGATGAGGGGAGGAAATTTCTGGAGAATCCGACTTCTTTCATGATTACTCGTGACCATGACTACCAGACCGAGGGAGAGGCTGATCTGCTTGACGAAGCTGAACGCACAAGCACCCTTGACAATGAATTGTTCAATATTCTGAAGGACCTGCGCAAAAAAATAGCCAAGCAGAGGAATATTCCTCCTTTTGTCATTTTCCAGGACCCCTCACTCCAGGACATGGCTACACAATATCCGGTATCGCTTGAGGAACTGCAGAATATTACAGGGGTTGGTGCCGGTAAAGCCCAGCGCTTCGGGAAGGAGTTTGTGGATATCATTAAAAAATACGTTGAAGAAAAAGAAATCATCCGCCCCCAGGATATGGTGGTGAAATCGGTGGTAAATAAATCGGGGCTGAAAGTTTATATTATTCAGAGCATCGACCGGAAGATGTCGCTGGAGGATATAGCCGCCGCGAAAAACCTCGAAATGGAAGATCTGCTCAGGGAAATAGAATCCATAGTCTACAGTGGCACAAGGCTGAATATCGACTATTATATCAATGAAGTAATGGACGAGGATCATATCCAGGAGGTATATGATTATTTTCGTGAAGCCGAAACGGAGTCGGTTGAGGATGCTTTGAGGGAACTTGGTGAGGATGAATATACCCCGGAAGAGATCCGCCTGGTGCGTATCAAGTTCCTTTCTGAAATGGGCAATTAATCTCACAATCCCTGATATATACAATTCTTTCCCGGGATGTCCTAAAACGAAGTTTTGCAACATCCTCCGGAATAATTGCCTTTTCAATTCAGCGAAAGCCGAATTTTCCAGGCTGGCAGGCAGTGAAAGCGGCTATCGGTCTTCGGAGTTATGCAGACTAAACTGTCTTTATATCAAAGGCATCGCGCAATGCATTCCCTGCCAGGGTAAAGGAAAGAACAAGAATCATGATGGCAATGCCGGGAATCATGGCCAGATAAGCCTGATGAATGAGAATATATCCGTAATGTTCTCTTATCATGCTTCCCCAGCTTGGTACGGGTGGTTGTACTCCAAGACCAAGAAAACTCAGGCCAGCCTCCATCAATATGGCCGATGCAAAATTGGATGCGCTGATAATGATAACAGGGCCTGCCAGGTTAGGAAGGATTTGGCGGAACAGAATGCCAAAATCGCTCAATCCGATGGCTTTTGCCGCCATAACATACTCTTTTTCGCGCAGGGAGAGCACTTGCCCGCGCACAACACGGGCTACTTCAACCCACATGGTGAGGCCGACAGCTATAAAAACCTGCCAGAATCCCTTGCCCAGGACAAAAGTTATGGCAATGACCATCAGAAGGGTTGGCACGCTCCATACCACCTGAATAAGCCAGAGCACCAGCCGGTCAGGCCAGCCACTGTAATATCCGGCAATACTTCCCAGCAGAAGGCCAAGCAACAGGGAAATAGAAACGGCAATGAATCCAACGGAGAAAGACATGCGGGCACCAAGAATCATGCGGCTTAGAAGATCACGGCCAAACCTGTCAGTACCCAGCAGATACTTTCTTTCCTCTATGGATCCGGAAATTACCTTTTTCTGCAGTTCAGAAACAGAAGCTTTCATTCGTTTGCCGTCGCCTGCAATCCAGCTGATGCTGTCTCCCTGTTCCATGCAAACCGAATCAGGCCGGATATGATAGAGGATATCAGGAAGAAGAAAGGTTTCGGTAAGAGCCACAGTGTCTTCGCCCTGGTCAAAAAGGACCGCCACAACATGCGCCCTGTCGAACCGGATCTGTTTAACCGGAATTGAACGGTATGCGGGTTCCGATCCGTTTATCAGCTTGTCAATCAGGCTTTGATGGGGAAGATTAACATTACGGCGCACCCGCAACATCGTAACCCTGAATCCCGGTTTCATTGCCGCCAGTTCGAGATGCTGTTCGTTGGCATAGGGAGAGTCATCGGGAATAATCAGATATCCTGCCAGGGCAATAAGTCCGATCAGAACAATGCAAACCAATCCTGCCATTCCCTGCCAGTTGCCGGCAAAACGCTCATATACCCGGTTTTGCTTCATTGGATAAGCCTTGTTACCACTTATTGTTTGATGAGTTTCATCGGTAAACTCTTCCTTTCCATGAATAGGGTCTTCCGGCCATAATTGCCAGAACCAGCGTGTAAAAAGGATATACCAGTGCAAAAAGTGGATAATACCACAGAAGCGCAGTTTGTTTGAAGTACCTTGCCGAAGGAATTATGATCAGCAAATCAGCCAATGCTTTCAGAAAAAAGAAATTAATGAATGACCCGCGTAATACCGGATTAAAGAAGGATCCAATAAAAAAAAATAGGAGGGAAAGATTAATAAAACCAATGAATTTCATCGCTTTGCGTGACGTTTTATCCGTATAGTTCTTCCCTTTGGAAAGCCAGCGGATTCGCTGATTCATAAAATCGCTCAGGCGTGCCTGGGGAAAAGTTGTTACGATGCCTCTCGGGTTTTTGCTGAAGGCTGTATGTACCTGTTTCTTATTCTTGGCATAATGTACCAGCCATGTGTCATCGCCTGTCGCAATATTACGGCCCTCTTCCTGCAGATAGTCTGAAAAAAGGGACCGCGGGAACAGCATACTGGCACCGTTGGCCATAACCGGATTATGCTGATTTGCGTAAGCGGCGGTTACGGTTTGCAAAGCACAGGATTCCAGTGCCTGAAATTTTGTCAAAACACTTTTCCCCGCTTCTGTCTTTACTGATCCAAGAACCAGGGAGTCCCTGTTCCGGACAATACATTCCGTCATCGATATGAGCCATCCCACGGGAACCAGACAGTCGGCATCAGTAGTTGCTATAAATTCTGACGAAACATGCGCTATGGCTTCAGCCAGAGCCGCATGCTTGCCTTCTTTATCAGCAGGCAGAGGAATATAATGTAACCGGTAATCGGTTTCTGCTGCTTTCCTTGCAATTTCGGGGGAGTGGTCTGTGGAATGGTCATCGAGGAGGAGAATTTCCATAAGATGCCGCGGGTATTCCTGTTCTGTGAGGCCTTGAATAAGCTTTCCCAGATGGTTTTCTTCGTTCCTGAAGCAGACGACCACCGAAACCTCCGGAAGATCGGAACGGGAAAAGGCATTATGGGGAGATACCTTGTCCCATCCTCTCACTACCCGGAATGAAAAAATCAGATACCGGAAACTCAGGTAAAGGGATACGAAGAACAGGGTCAGCAAAAATGCTTTGACGATTAAGGTCATATCTATTTGGTATTCAGATACTTTTTCAACAGGCTGATCAGTTTTTCCTGCTGAATGGGTTTGGAAATATAATCATTACAGCCGGCATCAAGGCATTTCTGCCGGTCATCATCGAAAGCATTGGCACTCTGGGCTATTACGGGAATGTGGGGGAATTCGGCCTTAATCTGGCGGGTAGCATCATAACCGTTCATTTCAGGTAGCTGAATGTCCATCAGCACCAGGGCGATTTCGGGATGTTCTCTGAGTAGCTGGAAGCCTTCGGAGGCTCTGGCTACTGTTAGTGGCGTGATTCCATGTTTTCGTAAAACCGTGTCCAGGTATTTGGCGCTGAATTTATCATCTTCGACAATAAGAACCGTTGTGTTGTTCCATTTTTCAGCCATTGGATGCACTGTTTTTTGTTCTTCCTTAAGAATACTGGTTTTTTCAATCGGCAGGATCAGAGTAAATACAGATCCTGCTCCCGGTTGGGATTTCAGGGTCAACGTGCCTCCCAGCAGGTCAGCCAGTCCTTTTGATATGGCAAGGCCCAGGCCGGATCCTCCGAAGCGCCGGGTAGTAGAAGGGTCGGCCTGTACAAACCGTTCAAAAATTACTTTTTGTTTCTCAGGCTGGATTCCGATTCCGGTATCACGCACATAAAAGTGCAGGTTGTTGTTCTTTTTCCGGTATCCGAGCACAATTTCCCCTTCATCGGTAAATTTGATGGCATTTGACAGGAGATTTTGCAGGATCTGTTTCAGTCGCACAGGATCCGTCTGAATCAGCAGGTCGGCGCATTCAGAATCCTCTTCCATTCTGAAAACAACTCCGGATTTTTCTTTTCTCACAGCATCTGTAACAATTCCGTTGAAGGTCTCATTAGCCAGTGCCTGTATTTCAACAGGTTCGGGACAGATGGTGAGCTGGCCGGCTTCAATGCGCGAAATATCGATAATATCGTTTATCAGGCTGAGCAAAAGCTTTCCGTTTGAATTGATGGCCGCAATATACTCTGCCTGTTCTTCCTTCGAAACACCCGGCATGGAGAGCAACTGGGTGAAGCCCAGAATACCGTTCATGGGAGTCCGGATTTCATGCGACATGTTGGCCAGAAACGCTGATTTGAGCTTGTCAGATTCTTCCGCTTTTTCTTTTGCTTTGATCAGTTCAATTTCAACCTGCCGGCGATGCAGTGCAATGCCTGCCTGAAGAATAAATGTTTCAACAATCTGCCGGATTTCGGTAATATTGTTTGAAGGTACCAGAAGGGCAACACTGCCAAGAAATTTATCGTGATGTATAATGGGAATACCATATACAATCCTCTCGCCTATGATTTTCTCAAATGCATCCGTTTTTTCTTTCGGGAAAAGGTTAAACATCACTTCGGCAAGGCCTCCGGGAAGATGATGAAGCCGTTTGGAATACCTTTCCATCGAAGCAATAATCCCTGGATTCAATTGAATCTGGAAACCCAACGGATCGTGACCGAACATCCGTCTGAAATCTTCCTGATATTGCTCAAATCCTGCGGCACTTTGAATGGTAAGAATACCGGTTTCGTCACAGTACGACGAAATGGTTATGATACTGCCGGGAATCATCTGATGAAGAACCCGGACAGTATATTGATAGATTTCTTTTTCATCCGGCAGGCTGAGAAGCTCAAAAGCAGAATCACTTAAAAGCGACTGCAGTTCAAGGTATCTTTTTTCTTTCTCCTCGGCAATCTTTCGTTCTGTAATATCACGCACGTTCATCACTATCCCGCCGATGTTATCATTCAACAGGTGATTGGAAAAAATGGCCTCCACGTAAATGGTATTTCCTTGTTTCCCGAGGATTCTGAATTCGGTGCTTATGGGGCTGGCCGGTTTTTCAACAATAGTATTTACCGCTGTTTTAAACAGTTCCCTGTCGGCAGATACTACATATTCTATGAAAGGTGTTTTCTGCAACTCATTCAGAGAATATCCTGTGATTCTCCTTTCGTCAGAGCTTTCGTAAATAACCGTTCCTTCCTTATCAAGTATAATAATTGTATCGGAGGAATAGCGCAACAAATTGCGGAACCATTCTTCCTTTTGCCGCAGTTGTAGCTCAAGCAATTTCTGTTCGGTAATATCAATGGCTATTCCGGTAACACCCAGGCAGTTGCCATTTTCATCGAAAACAGGAGTTTTATATACCTCAGTCCATTTGTCCATGCCATTCTTATGGCTTTTTTTCTCAAACCTCTGACGTCCTCCCTTGCAAATGGTTTCATTGTCAGTGAGTGTAAAATAAGAGGCTCTGGCGGGAAAAAGTTCTTTATCAGTTTTTCCGATGATTTCATTTGCCGGGATGCCCTTGTGGTCAACAAAAGCCTTATTAACCGCAACATATCTTCCTTCAGCATCTTTCAGCCAAACCATGTGCGGGATGTTATCCAGTATGGCGGAATGATGCGATTTCTGATCATGTATATATTCTTCGAGCTTTTTTCTGGCTGTTATGTCAGCAAAGATGTAGATTCTGACTTCGGAATCAAATTGTGGCAGAAGGATCTTTCTGACCCAGACCCAGGTGGTTTTTTCGTTGTTGAGTTTCAGGCGGCATGTGAATTCCTGGCTCTCTTTGTTTTCCAGAAAGGACGCAAGTCCGTTCAGGTCCCTTGCATCAACCCGCTGAAGCAGCAAACTTTTCAGTTCGTTCATTTCGTCACCTGAAATACCGAAAAACTCCCTGAAGGATTCATTGACAAAAACATACTTTTGCTGGTCTGCAATGGCAATGGGTTCTTCCATCTGTATTGCCAGATTCAGCAGGATATCGTTAACCGGCAGATTCCCGGCATTGTCAGAAACTGTTTTTTTGCGATGCGCAAGGATAACTGCTCCTGAAATTTTATGGTCATCTGAAAGAGGCAATACCGTAAGAAAAATTTCAGATGTTTTGTCATTGGCGGTGAGCCGGGTGGTCCGTGATTTTCCTTTCAGCATGGAGTGATGGAGCAGAAGAAGCTCGGGGCAGGAGGACAGAGGAAGGGTGTCGCCCGGGGAAATGACTTTGCTGAACAATAAGCCGGAAATTTCGTGCGATGATGTATTGGAACACACAACCCGGTTATTTTGGTCAATGAGCCATACAGCGCAATCGGTGTCGGACAGGATGGCATGATTTTTTATGGTATCATTAAAAAGGCCCGAAAGTGTGGCGGCGTCGTTCCTGTTTTGATGGTCATCCATAGGGCAGTGTCTTGTTGTTGATTATAGGATAAGTCCAATCATGGCTGCTGAAAGAAGAGAAGTAATAGTGCCGGCAATCATGGCCTTCAGTCCGAGCTGAGACAAAGGGATGCGCTGGGAAGGCGCAATGGTTCCAAGCCCTCCGATTTGAATGCCTACGGAGGCAAAGTTGGCAAATCCGCAGAGAAAGTAAGTAGCCATAACAATGGTTTTCTGCTCAAGAAAGGCGCCGGCTTCTTTAAGCCGCATCAGATCGAGATACCCGATAAATTCCGTCATGATGATTTTTTGTCCCAGAAGGCTGCCTGCCAGGGAAGCATCATGCGAATTGATTCCCATGAGCCACATGACAGGCTGAAAGATTTTACCGAGCAAAAACTGAAGGGAAAGATTTTCAAAAACACCTCCTGACGAGGCAGTAATCAGCTTGTTTAATCCGGTCCACTGGCCTGTTTTCAGAAGGACAAAGTTGATGAGGGCAATGAAAGCAACAAAAACGATGAGCATGGCCGCAACGCTGGCGGCAAGTTTAAGCCCATCCAGAGTGCCTTTGGCAATAGCGTCGAGCGGATTATTTGCTTCCCATACACTGGAAGCTTTGGTTGTTCCTGTGGCAGTGGGAGGAGCCGGAACCATAATGCGTGCAACCACTACGGCTCCCGGGGCAGCCATTACGGAGGCGGCGAGAAGATGTTTGGCAAAGAACAGCCGCATCACCGGATCCGTGCCGCCGAGAAACCCAATATAGGCTGCCATTACGCCGCCGGCAATGGTGGCCATTCCTGAGGTCATGACCAGAAAAAGAGCCGCTCTGTTCAGATTGTCCAGATAAGCCCGTATAAGCAAAGGGGCTTCATTTTGCCCCAGAAAAATGTTTCCGGCTACCGCCAGGCCTTCCTCTCCTGAAATGCGCATTGACCGCGAAAGAAGCCATCCAAGGAACTGAACAATTTTCTGGATGATGCCGAGGTGGAACAGCAGGCTCATAAGGGCTGCAAAGAAAATAATCGTTGGCAGCACCTGAAAGGCAAAGATAACGCCAAATTTCCCCTGGTCAGAGAGATTGCCGAAAACGAAACGGCTGCCTTCGGCTGAGAAATCAATAATTTTGATAAAAACTTTCCCGACGATTTCAAACAGCCATTGGACCGGAGGAAGATACAAAACAGCCAGGGCAATAAGAAACTGCAGTGCGAGGCCGGATACTACCAGTTTCCAGCGGACCTGTTTTTTATCGGACGACAGGAGCCAGCTCAGGAAAAGCAGGAGCAGGATGGCAGTAACGGTGCGGAGAACGATCCCGACCGTCAAGGCATTGTTTCCTGACGGAGAGACAAAGGCCGGCAGTGGGCTGGCAGCCTGAAGGGGCTGAAGGCTGAACAGTAGGAGTATGATGAGAAAAATAATAGAAATGCCCCTTGATCTGGTCATTTTATTTCTTTTTGCGACGGTTTATTTCGTCCCGAATCAGAGATGCCCTTTCGTAATTTTCATTTTTTATGGCTTCTTCAAGACTTTCCTGCAACTCTTCCAGGTTCATATCGCGAAATTCTTCACTTTGGGGGGTCGGCTTTTCCTGCGGTTCGTTCAGATAATCCTCTTCACTTTTTTCCTGTTCTTCCCCGGCCTCCTTATTGATGTCGAGTTTAATGCCGGCCCTGTTGATCACTTCTTCAGTTGTATAGATAGGACAATTGAACCGGAGGGCAAGGGCTACTGCATCGGAGGTGCGGGCATCCACCGTGATTTTTGTTTTTCCGTCGTCGCAAAGCAGGTGGGAATAAAATACCCCTTCTTCCAGCTTGTAAATGGTCACTTCCAGGATATTTATCCGGTAGGCAAGGGCGAAATTCATAAACAGGTCATGGGTAAGTGGTCGTGGCGGCTTGAGCCCTTCCAGCTGAATGGCTATTGACTGGGCTTCAATGGCGCCTATGATGATCGGAATACGCCTGTCCCCGTTTTCTTCAGCAAGCACCAGAGCATATGCTCCCGATTGCGTCTGACTGTATGAAATCCCCAAAACGTTTAACCGGATCCGTTTCATTCCCTCGTCATTGTCTATGCTGATGACAAATATAATTATAAATTTCTGTCAGCCGAATATAAATCAGGCATAACGAATTTTCCGGCGCGGTATCATCTGCCAGAACCTGCTTTTTGATCAGGAGAAAAACAATTTTTTTGCAGTTCATAATAACTTTACTATTTTTGCACTCCCAAGTTGAAAATCAAATTCTTGTGAAATGTACGCTATTGTTGATATTGCCGGCCAGCAGATGAAAGTGCAGAAGAACGGAAAACTGTTCGTGAACCGCCTCAAAGGTGAAGTAGGTTCCGAAGTTGAGTTTAACAAGGTTCTTCTTATTGAAAACGACGGAAAGGTCATAATTGGCAATCCGGTCATTGAAGGTGCTGTTGTTTCAGCCAGAAT
>JAAYUG010000046.1 GCA_012517825.1 Bacteroidales bacterium
AACCATCCGGTGGAACGGGACAGAAAATACCGTAATAGCCATTGGAAATTTCGATGTAGTATCCCGAAACTACACGGTTACCTTCCCTTCAGCAGGCACATGGTATGATTATTTCTGGGCCGACAGCCTGGTTTTGGAAAACCCTTCTGTGCAGATTACTCTTCAGCCGGGAGAATACCGTTTTTATTCGTCCAAAAAAATGAACGGGTATGGCTCCATCAATATTGGATACGAATCTCCTGCTGGTTCGAAGAAAATCAGTGTCTTCCCGAATCCGGCCTTTGACCGGATTACAGTAGCCGGCAGTGAAAGAATGAAATCCCTCCGGATTACCTCCCTGTCGGGAAACATAGTGATGGAGAAATTCCCCCTATCAGACAAGGTGTCTGTTGATATTTCCGATTTGCCAGGCGGAATCTATTTCATAAGGGTCGATTATAAGAGCACATCTGAAACACTTCGTTTTGTAAAAATGAAATAAAAACTGCTTATAGGTTGGTTAGTTTGGTTAGTTGGTGACAGGTTGACAGGTGAATGTGGGGAGATCAGGCGGTTCAATCAAATGAGCCGCCTGATCATTTAACCCACGTTGCGCATCAAAAAGTGAGCAATGTGCCCCAGGGGACACTTTCAATGCATTTCATCGGGGTTAACCCGGATGCCTGCGCAAAAGGCCAATCCAATGCCCATTAGTTCGTTTGCATACCTGATGCACAATCTGGTTTTAGTGCCTCCCCCCAGTGTTTGGTTTTTTTTCGATTTTCCCTAATTTTGATCTAACAATTCCAAAATCAAACTACCCATGAAAAATTCAGTTGCTTTTTTCTTATTGGCAGGTTTATTCATCATCTCCGGATGTAAAAAGGATGACGATGACAACGGAGGTTCTTCTTCCGTTGTATATATTACTGAAGATATTACCGAACCAACCACCTGGTATGCCGATAAGGTTTATGTTATTCAGGATCATGATTTCTGGGTGGATAATACATTGACCATCCAGGCAGGAACCATAGTAAAATTTTCACCGGGCTATTATATGGTGGTTGGAGATGATGGAACTATAGTGGCGCAGGGTTCGGCCGATAAACCTATTGTTTTCACCTCCCTGAAAGATGATGCCCATGGAGGTGACATCAACAAGGACGGTTCTGCAAGTTCTCCTGGCCCTGGTGACTGGGGAAATATATCTGTAAACTCCAACGGCAATATTTTCACCTATTGCGAATTCTGGTACGGGGGGAGTACCAGTTATCTGAGCACCCTTGAAATTTATGGCGGCGCGGCGAATGTTTCCCATTGCCTTTTTACCAAGAACAAGGGAGGTAAATTCGGCGATTTCTATTACGGAGCCCTTGATGCCTCTGAGGCCATGGAACAAACAGTCATTCAATCGAATACATTTTACGATAATATTCTACCTATGTCGGTGTCATCCGTCATCAGCATCGATAATTCAAACGTATTCAGCAAACCCGGAGATCCCAACATAAAGAACAAAATGAACGGCATCTTCATTTATGATATTTATGCTATCAACAAACCTACCACCTGGGCCGAAACGGAAGTTCCTTTTGTAATCAATGACAATGATCTCTGGATTGAAAGTCCGGGAAGCCTGACCCTGGCCCAGAGTGTTATTGTGAAATTTACTCCAGGCAGTTACCTTGTTATAGGAACCGGTGCATCCCTCACCTTTAACTCTACCAATTTCTTTACCTCCTTTAAAGACGATGCCCACGGAGGAGATACCAACGGCGATGGAAATGCCACATCTCCATCCAACGGCGACTGGGGAGGAATATATAATAACAGTACGGGGGTGTATTTATCGGGTAGCAATATACTGTACGACAGTTATTAAGGATTATAACCGACACTCTGGTAAAAACGATTTATATAAAAGCCGGTTGACTCAGAGCGTCAACCGGCTTTTATATATAATGCTTGACAAAAAGACCTTCAAGGCGGATTACTTCCAGTGATCCGGTCGGGGGGGAACGTTCCTCCCAAATCCCTGCGGCCTGCCGGCCTTAGGGATTTTTTGCTTTGTATGACCTTCAAGCGAGCTTGAGGTCATACAAAGCAAAAAATCCCTTTCGCTGTCGCGAAGGGATTTGGGAGGAGGTCTCTGGCGGATTCGAACCGCCGTACGAGGTTTTGCAGACCTGTGCCTAGCCACTCGGCCAAGAGACCAGCACTTGATTACAATGCAAAGGTAGTAATTTTTTCTTTTTCCGAAATTTGCCAAATTTGAAACTTCCTTGAACTACCACGTCATGAGAAAATTTTTTTGGGGATTCTTTTTTGTAATTCTTTCCCTTTCAGGCTGCAAGAAGAATATTACGCCCATGAAGCTGTGGTACACCCAACCGGCAAAAGCTGATGTACCCGACAGTCCAAATGCATGGACCGATGATCCCGAATGGCTGAAAGCTTTTCCTCTGGGCAACGGTGCCTTGGGCGTAATGATTTTCGGCGACGTAGCTTTGGAGAGAATCCAGCTAAACGAAAAAAGCCTCTGGTCAGGAAGTCCTGACGACAATGACAATCCCGATGCAAAGGCCTCCCTGCCAAAAATTCGGGAATTGCTTTTTGCAGGTAAATTTAATGAAGCATCTGAATTAACCCTTAAAACACAAATTTGCAAAGGATACGGCTCCGGATACGGCAACGGGACAAATGTGCCTTTTGGTAGTTATCAGACACTGGGAGACCTTTGGATAGAATCAGACCCAAAAACTGAATATACCGACTACCGGCGCGAACTGAATATTATGACCGGAATTGCCCGGGTTTCTTACCGACAAAACAACATCAGGTTCCGTCGGGAGGCATTTGTGAGCTATCCCGATAAAGTGCTTGTATACAAAATTTCAGCCGATAGGAAAAACGCAGTAAATCTTTCTTTCTGGTTTACCAGGCCCGAGAGATACGCAGTTGCCACAAAAAATGGCCAGATTATCGTACACGGGGCACTTTCTGACGGAAAAGGAGGAGAAGGCATGAAATACTTTGCCATTATCCGTCCGGTCATAAAAGGAGGTCGTCTCGAAGAATCCGGAAACAAGATACAGGTTCATAACGCAAACGAAGTAGTATTGCTTGTCAGTGCAGCCACAGACTACCGGTTGCATTATCCTGATTATAAACGGGAAGATTTTGAAAACGAAGTATGGAACCGCCTGGAAAAAGCCAGTCAACTTGACTATAAACAGCTATACAGAAATCATCTTGCCGATTTCAGGAATCTTTCTGAGCGGTGTATATTGCAATTGGGAAACAGCAAGGTAATTGACACTGTTCCCACTGATATCCGTTTGAAAAGATACCAGCAGGGTCAGGAAGATCTTTACCTTGAATCGCTGTACTTCCAATATGGCCGTTACCTCCTGATATCTTCCTCCCGTCCGGGAAGTCTTCCGGCCAATCTTCAGGGAATCTGGGCCAGCAAGATCCAGACACCATGGAATGGTGATTATCATACCAATATCAATGTTCAGATGAATTACTGGCCTGCTAATGTTACCGGATTGCACGAGTGCAACCAGCCACTTATGGAATTAATCTCATCCCTGATGGAGCCGGGTTCGCGGACGGCAGCGGTTCAGTACGGAGCCAGAGGGTGGTGTGTGCATCCGATTACCAATGTATGGGGATTCACCTCCCCCGGAGAAAATCCTTTATGGGGACTTCATCTGGGAGCAGGCGGATGGCTGTGCAGGCACATATGGGAACATTATCAATTCACTCAGGATACCGGGTTCCTTCGTACCTATTACCCTGTAATGAAAAATGCTGCTCTTTTTTATTGCGACTGGCTGGTGAAAGATCCACGGACAGGTAAATGGGTATCAGGACCTGCCGGATCGCCTGAAAATTCGTTCACTGCGTCCGACGGGAAGAATTATCAGATAAGTATGGGCCCTTCCCATGATCAGGAAGTCATTTACGACCTTTTCAGCAGTTTTCTTGTAGCTTCCAAAATACTGGGGATGAAAGATTCCGTGACCCGACAAATTGAAACCATTCTGCCGGAATTGCTTCTGCCCGGTATAGGTTCTGACGGGCGGCTGATGGAATGGGCCGAGGAGTTCGCCGAACCGGAACCAGGTCACAGGCATATGTCGCATTTGTATGCTCTCCATCCGGGAAATCAATATACATTTGATTCTTCTCCGGAGTTTATGGAAGCTGCAAGAAAATCGCTCGATTACCGGTTGGAACATGGCGGAGGGCATACCGGATGGAGTGCGGCCTGGATTATCAGCTTCCGCGCCCGGCTTCATGATGGTGACAAAGCCCATGACATGCTCAAAACTTTGTTAAAGCGAAGTACCTGTCCTAACCTCTTCGATCTCTGTCCGCCTTTTCAGATCGACGGCAATTTTGGGGCTACGGCAGGAATTGCCGAAATGCTGATTCAAAGCCATGAGGGATTTATCCGGCTCTTGCCTGC